>CAMAKT010000135.1 GCA_945836135.1 uncultured Clostridia bacterium
GGCTATATGGCAAAAAAAATTTTATTTTCTTTTGAAGTACAGCCCGGAATGGTAATCGCTGATGATTTGTACAATCCTGCAGGACAGCTTGTTCTTCCGGCCGGTTTTGTGCTTGATGAAGCTACCATTTCTAAGCTTGAATATTATACCATTTTGGAGGTTCCGATTGACGACTCGCCCGCTCCTGCCCCGGCAGCGGCCAAGCCTGTGGAGAAAATCCATATCGAGGACAACAATTACGCCGAGAAGCTCCGCAAGAGTGAGGACTTCAAGAATTTCAAAGCAGACTATGAGCAATCCATTACCCACTTGACAGATACCCTTACCGCATCTATCAACTCCGGCAATCCGATTGATACCGAATCCATCTATGCTGATACGGCTAACCTCATTACCTCCAGCAAGAACACAATACATATTTTTGATATTATCCACAACCTCCGCAACTATGATGATATCACTTCCACTCACAGCCAGAATGTAGCACTGATTTCCAATATTCTTGGCAAGTGGCTCGGTCTGTCGGAGGAGGATCTGAAGGTTCTTACCATTGCCGGACTTCTTCATGATATAGGCAAGCTCACAATACCTAAGGAAATTCTCAACAAACCCGGAAGGCTTTCCGACGAAGAATATTCGCTGATGAAGGAGCATGTAAAACGCGGTTACGACATATTACGCAGCCAGCCGTTAGACATCCGTATCAAGGAAGCCTGCCTTCTGCACCATGAAAGATGCGACGGCTCAGGATATCCTTTCCATGCAACAGCATCACGCATTACACCGTTTGCCAAGATTATTGCCATTGCAGACGTATATGATGCAATGACAGCTTCGAGAAGCTACCGCGGTGCATTCTGTCCATTTGACGTTATACAGATGTTCGATGAAGAAGGTCTTAATAAGTATGATCCTCACTACATCATGACTTTCTTAAACCGTATCTCGTCAACATATCTTCACAATAATGTACGTCTCAATGACGGACGCGTAGGTGAGATTGTAATGCTCAATCCAATGTGCCTGTACCGTCCGATGATTAGAATCGGCAATGAATTTATTGACCTGCTCAAAAAGCCTGAGCTCAAAATTGAAGCAATTGTCTGAATTAATTAAGCGGCTGTCTTCCTGACAGCCGCTTTTATAATCTGTATTGAATCAATAATTTTCCTAAGAAGTCTTAAGCACAAATTTGCGTAGCTCTTTCTCGCTCTCCACAAGTTCAATCTTAGCGCCAAGCTCCCGTAGCTTTATATCAAAATCTTCGTATCCTCGAAGAATGTATTTGATATCATCCACCACCGTAACACCGTCCGCCGCAAGTCCTGCAAGCACAAGAGCTGCTCCTGCGCGCAAATCAGGTGCAGTAACCTCCGCTCCTGTATAGCGCTCCACGCCTTTGACAATAGCCGTATTGCCCTCCACGGTAATGTCAGCTCCCATCTTGGCAAGCTCGTCCACATATTTAAAGCGGTTTTCAAAAATTCCCTCTGTTACAATGCTGGTTCCCTTAGCAAGTGCCAACACGACCGTAATCTGCGGCTGCACATCGGTAGGAAAGCCCGGGTACGGCAAAGTCTTCACATTGGTATATTTCATGTTGCGGTATCCCACAACGCGCACGGCATCATCAAACTCAGACACCTCACATCCAATCTGGGTCAGTTTCGCCGTAATCGCCTCTAAATGCTTCGGAATTACATTTTTAATGAGTATATCTCCGCCTGTTACCGCTGCAGCGCACATAAACGTCGCTGCCTCAATCTGATCCGGAATGATAGAGTATGTTGCACCATGCAGCTTCGTAACGCCCTTGATTCTTATAACATCCGTTCCGGCACCCTTGATATTTGCACCCATGCAATTCAGAAGGTTGGCAACATCCACCACATGTGGTTCCTTAGCTGCATTTTCAATAATGGTACTTCCATCTGCGAGAGCAGCGGCTAACATAATGTTAATAGTTGCACCCACTGACTCCATGTCAAGGTAAATATGTCCTCCGGTAAGCTTCTCCGCCTTGGCGGTAATCATACCGTAGGCTGTATCAACCTCTGCTCCCATTGTCTTGAAACCGTTAATATGCTGGTCAATCGGTCTTGTTCCTATATTACAGCCCCCCGGAAAAGCAACATGTGCTTCCCTGTATTTTCCCAACAACGCTCCCAGCAGGTAATACGAACCCCTTATCTTCTTAGCCTTCTCATAATCGACCACTGTTGTATTAATAAATGAGCCGTTAATCTTATACGTGTGCCTGTCAACTCTCTCTACCAGTGCACCTATACTCGCAACAGCCCCTAATAGTACCTCTATATCACTCACATCGGGAGCGTTCTCTATGGTAACCGTCTCATCAGCCATAATTGCAGCAGCAACAATACCGAGCGCTGCATTCTTGGCTCCGATGATGTTTACTTCTCCGCTTAAAGGATTTCCTCCTCTAATAACATATTGTTCCATCATATACCTCAATCACATGCAATTATTCTAACAGCCTTTACTGCATATCTACCATATTATAGCATAAAAGTCTTTTTTGTAAAGATTATTTTAAATAATATGCAAAGGCAGAGGAATCGCCTCCCTCTGCCCTATATTGTACTCATTATTTATTCAAATACTCAAATGGATTCTTAGGATTATCCCACAACCTTACTTCAAAATGAAGATGGGCTCCGGTGACATTGCCGGTGGCTCCAGAAAGGGCTATTCTCTGTCCCTGTGTAACAGTCTGTCCCACACTTACCTCAATACTGCTCAGATGTCCGTATCTTGTAACAAGTCCATTTCCATGACTGATATCAACACATAAGCCGTATCCGCCATTCCAACCTGCCAGCGTAACAGTACCACCACAGGATGCCTTGACAGCCGTTCCTGTCGGCACATACAGGTCAACTCCCGTATGGAAGCTGTTAGCCTGACCGCTTGTAGGATGTGTACGGTATCCGAAAGATGATGTGACATACATACTACTTAACGGATTAATAAATGTAGGAGGAATCAAAGTACCTCTCTCTATCACCGTAGGTGTAGCTTCTCTAATAATTGTCTGGCTGATAATTTCTCTGTCATATTCCTTGCCGTTGGAATAACTTACCACGGCAATAACTTCTCTGTAGCCCGGTGTACCATTGGAAATTATATTCTGCTGCCCCTGATACATACTATTGTTGTCAATATATACCACCTCGGCCTGATATTCCTCACTGTAGGTCATCTCTTCCTTAACGATGACTGAAATCTCCGGTGTCGGCACAGTAATTGTAATAATGTCTCCCGGCATGATAATCGAATTCTCATCAAGCTGCTCATTCAACTCATACAAATTATCCAGTGTAAGACCCACCTTGGAAGCTATGGCTGTAAGGCAATCACCTGAAACAACCTCGTAAGTTCCCTTCTCTGCCTTCTCCTTGGTTATTTCCTCAAGAGCTTCCTCTACAGACTTAATATTGCTTCCACTGCCTCTTGTCTCAATAATCTCAATATCCTCTGCAAAACCTACATACAGTACGCCATCCTCAAATACTGTCTCATCCGTAACCTGAACGGTATCTGTTCCGTCAATGGTCGCAAGAACCTTAGCGGCTTCATTCATGGAAATGTCTGCTGTTGTGACATTGACAGTTCTCTGTGATATACCGTTCTCTGTCGTATTCACGAGCTCGACCTGGAAACCGTCGGTTCCCGCCATGCGGTTCTTGGCAGCCTCTAAAAGCTCTACAACTTCCTCTTCGGTTCTTACCGTCACCATATAATCGTCAATACGTATTGTATACGCTGTGTCATTCGGCACATAGACTATCTTATTAACTGCTTCATAAATCTTATTCTCAAGTTCCGCCTGTGTAAGCAAATCTCCTCTGCAGTTGTCATCTGCATACACCTGCAAATCAGTGTCTGCATACACAGTCATTCCATATTCTTCATTCAATCTGTTTCTTACCGCGAGAAGTGCCTCTCTGGCTACATCCGCATCATCGGTAACACCGATGCGTGCTCCGTTAAGCACTACCGTATATCCGGAAAGTCCTCCCACGGAACGCAAGCCTGCTTCCACACTCTCCGGTGTAGCAAATCTTGTTGCAAACGGTAAAACAAATATAACAAACAGGCAGGCAGCGACTGCAACCTTAAGGTATATGTTCTTCAATTTTCTATACTGCCTGGTAATCTTCATCGTTCCCTCCAAAGCTGTAAGAGCTTACTTAACAATTTTGTAACAAATACATACTACCAAGAAATGCCTGATTTGTAAAGGATTTTTTGTAAAAAAATAATAATGTTTCAGCCCGATTGTTACAAAATGTTACAAAACGATTAAATATTTCCGTAAAATTCAGCCGCAATATCTCTTGCTATATCGGCTAAAGCCCTGTCCCCTTCATCAACGGTAATATCCGCATATTTTTCATAGAGAATACAGCGCTCATCGTACAGATTCTTAAGGGTCTGCCCCTCCTTCAGAACAACTCCCCGTCCCTTAAGATTTGACAGTCTTGCATTGATGACCTCATATGATGCCTTTAGATACACAATAGTGCCGATTTCCTTGAAATGCCTCATTGCCCGTTCCCCGTACACAACACTTCCACCCGGTGCAATAACTGAATGTTCAGCTTCAAGCTCAGCATTAATTTTTTCTTCAATCTTAATAAAACCTTCGTTTCCTTCCTGCGCAATAATCTCCTTGAGCAGTCGTCCTTCTTTCTCCTGAATAACAAGATCCGTATCCACAAAATGGAAGCCCAGAATCTTGGCAAGCACCACTCCGACAGTGCTTTTTCCTACACCCGGCATACCTATAAGTATTATGTTACTTTTATTCATCGTCTATTCCTTCTTGTTCCCTGCGTCTTAGATGCTGCAGATTTATTTTTTTGTACAGAAAAACCGAATTTGCCAAGCTTCTTTCCCAACTCAAAATATTCTCCATGGGAATATGCAACCAGCCCGGTGGAATTGAGATTGAACTTTCCCGTGCCATCCATATAGCGGTCATCCACATTTACATTGACAACCTCGGCCATAAAGAGCACGTGACTTCCCAGTTGCTGCTCGCTTACCACCTTGCACTCAATATTGACCGGACTTTCCTCAATCCCCGGTGTCTTAACCTCCTTAGACTGCGAGGTGTGCAGCTTAAGCTCGGCAAACTTATCTGTGTCACGCCCCGAGCGCACGCCGCAATAATCGGTGGCAAATACCAAATCCTTAGTCACCAGATTAATAACAAATTCTCCTGTTTCCTTAATGATTCCGTATGAATAACGCTCAGGTCTTACGGATATTGACACCATGGCAGGAGCAGAATTGGTTGTTCCCGCCCATGCAACCGTAATAATATTAGGCTTCTCGCCTTCTCGCTGGCAGCTCACCATAACCGCCGGAACCGGATACAGCATATTACCCGGTTTAAAACTTACCTTTCCCATAATCTCTCTCCTTTTTATTCCTGCGACATTGCTGTGAGAATCTCAGGTATAAGCTGCTTCTTGCGTGATACGACCCCTTCGAGGCGGTACACTCCCTCGTCAAGCTTAGGTGCCCCGTCAAATGCGCTCTCTATCACCTGTCCGGAGCCCTGCCCCATTGCAATAAGAACCGTACTTGTCTCAATCATATTGGTCAGCATGAAGAAAATCATGTTGATGCCCTGGTTATGCAGCTGTTCTTCCATGTAAGGCATTATTTTTCCTTTGATATCCATAAGCTCGTCGGCATCCATGGAAGATATCTGCCCTACACCGAAATTGATTTCATTTACGGAAAATCTCTTATAGTCCTGAAAAAAGATTTCCTCCGGAGTCTTATCCTTTAAGTTGCTTCCTGCACGGAACATACCCACCGCATAATCCTCTATGACAATTCCTGCAAGCTGCGCGAGAGCCCTTGCCGCCTCAACGTCCGATGCGGTGCAGGTAGGTGAGCGGAACATAAGCGTGTCGGATAGAATTGCCGAGCACATAAGTCCTGCAGTCTTTTTGTCTATGTCTATATTATTTTCCTTGTACATAAGATATATAATGGTGGCTGTACAGCCAAGGGGCTGGTTACGGAAAAATACAGGGTTCATGGTCTCTACGGCCCCCAGCTTATGATGGTCTATTATCTCAAGGATATCTGCCTGGTCAATTCCGTCAACTGCCTGCTTCGCCTCGTTATGGTCAACCATTATTATCTGCTTTTTCCCCATTCCGAGAAGATTTCTTCGTGAAATCATTCCTATATAATTGCCACGCTCGTCATGAATAGGGAAATCACGGTGCCTTTTCTTTGCCATGACCTGTCTGACCTCGTCGGTATAGGCATCGGTGCTGAAGGTGATAAGTCCTTCCGTCCTCATAAAAAAGCTGATAGGAACGGACTGGTTGATAAGTCTTGATACGGTAAATGTATCATGAGGTGTGCTTATAATTGTGCAGTGGTTTTCAACAGCCAGTTTCTTGATGGTCATAGACACCGGGGCGCCCTCGCACACAACAATACAGCTTGCCTGCATTTCGATGGCACATAGCTGTGACTCGTATCGGTTACCCAGAATTACAATATCCCCCATTTTGATGTAGCTTTCCATAAGGTCCGGATTGGCCGCCGCCACCAATACTTTACCCCTGTCAAAAACATGTGCCTCATCACCAATAATAAGTTCTCCGTCCAACGTCTCAACTATGTTCTTGCAAACTGTGCGGGCTGTTGAGAGGGTGGTGCTGTCATGAACATCCATATAGGATGTGGCAATATCCGCAATGGTAATCAGGCCCTCCAGCCTGTTGTCCTCGGTTATCGGAAGCGTCACGACACCTATGTCTCTCATCAGCTTCCATGCTGCCTTAATGGAAATATTCCTGTTGACACCTTCCACCTTACGGATTTCTATGTCCTTAACCTGGCTCTTCACGTCCGTGACATACAAAGGCGCCGGCACGCCAAACTGCTTAAGCACATACTGTGTCTCCTCATTAAGCTGTCCGGCACGCAGAGGTACATATTCCGTGTTCTTATCAAGCTTATTCTTAAGTCTCGCGTAGGCAATCGCCGAGCATACGGAGTCAGTGTCCGGATTCTTGTGACCTATAACAAATACCTGCTTCTTATCCATATATCCTCCTCTCCATGCTGTCTTTTCTGTCTACAGATGCTCATTCACATAATCGATTCCGTTCATAATAATTGCCGCATGATCTGCCGCAATCTGATTACAGCTTACAATCTTGTACTCCTTCTTAACCAGGGCATTGGAGCTGTCCGTCACCACAAGCACTCTGGCCGTCGGTCTTATATCGCCGCATTCAAAGCTGATGTCATAGAGCTCGCGACGTACCTTCGCCGTACTGTCGGCTGTCTCGCCTGCTGATTCTACGTGAAAGTTAAACCAGCCTGCATCCGCTGCGTCATCCCCTGCTGCCGCCACAAGCTTTCCTTCCTCCTCGACGAAAACGTATGCCGTTGT
>CAMAKT010000136.1 GCA_945836135.1 uncultured Clostridia bacterium
ATTATACAGGATTCGAAGTCAAATGTGAAGTGCTATGATTTTATTTTCGGTTCATAGTTCACCTTCTTAAGTAAAAAATGTCCCAGCAGTGCAATAAGTATATTGCTTATAATCATCGAATACCATATACCCTTTCGCCCGAAATCCGTGCATATTTTAAAAATGAGAATTAATGGCAGGCGCATAAACCACAGCCTTGCAACAGACATCCATAAGGACAGCCTTGTATTCCCCGACCCGTTAAACACGCCCAGATAATTCTGAAACAGTGCAAACAGCGGTTGTGCCAGCAGCACCCAGATAATATACTCCATAGTTATCTGAATAGTCTGGGGATCATTTGACAGCAGTTCCACCATGAACCGCCTTACTGGGAACAGTATAATTATCCCGACGAACGTCATAGCAAGTGCTATATTCCGGCTTGCAATATAGGATTTTTGTGCCCTATGCTTATTATGGGCTCCGATGTTCTGCCCCACGAAGGCAGCCATTACGGTGCTCAATGCCATAACAACAATCAACAGCATATTTGATATTTTATTCCCGATTGAAAACGCTGCTGATACTTCTTTTCCGTAATCCAATATGACCGCCTGAAGAATAAGGAATCCCAATGATGGCAATGCCTGACTCCCGGCTGACGGAGCTGCAATTCTGAAAAGTTTCAACATTCCCTTCCTGTCCCATGCAATATCGCTTATCCCGAGCCGAAGTTCTGTTTTTCCCTTAAAAAAGCCCCACAGTACAAAGGGCGTAACCACTGTCTGTCCAAGTACCGTTGCATATGCTGCTCCCCTGACACCCATATTCATTATGCGAATAAATACCGCTGTAAAAATTATATTAATTACAACACTTATAGCCGACAAAATAACAGGAGTCACGGTGTCACCCTGTGCCTGGCGCGCCGCCTGAAATGCAGTAAACACAAATGCAAATATCATCTCAAATGAGCGTATTCTAAGATAATCCACCGCGCAGGAAAGCACCTCTCCTTCAGCCCCCATAAGCCGCATTACTGCCGGCGAGGTCACAAAGAGGAGTGCGTTGACAACCGCTCCCATAATTATGGATGCAACGAGCAACAAGCCACTGTAATGCCTTGCTTCCTCTTTCTGATTTGCACCGAGGAGCTGACTTATGACCGCTACTCCAGCCACTGCAAGCCCCACATTGAATGACAGCAGAATATTAAGCAGCGGCCATGATATGCTCATTCCTGCCTGCGCAGCCACAGAATTTTCCATCTGCCCAACAAAAAATGTATCAATCATGTCATGCAGTGCTTTTAGAAAGTTTGCACACATAACAGGGAGTGACAGTATCATAAAGGCTTTATACATATTTTTTTCATATAATATAAGCTGCGATTTGTCTTTTTTCATGCTTTCCCAATTCTTCCCCAAAATTCTATCAATATATTATGATATGATACCCACAAATTCATGAATTAAAGTTCTTTTTTTTATTTGTCGGACTATAATATGGTAAAGATATATCGGAGCCGGATTACATGTCATTTTCTATCACCAGACATGCCAAAAGTCGTTTTTTGTGCAGGCTGCTGGCAGGTTTCATATTACTTGCGATAATCTTCACAACCATTACATATTCATATTTTCAGGCTCAGGTGCAGGCTCAAACGCAAATAAATATTGTTGCCTCCACCGCGCCGGATATTTCTGCACCGTCTGCAATCCTTATGGAAGCATCAACCGGCATAGTAATATACGAAAAAGAAGCGGACGTTAAGTTAAGACCCGCAAGCATTACAAAAATCATGACCCTTATTTTGATATTTGATGCTCTGGCAGAGGGAAAAATTGCACTTGATGAAAAGGTAACTGTCTCAGAATATGCCGCCAGCATGGGCGGAAGCCAGGTATTCTTAGAACCCGGAGAAGTTCAGACTGTTGAGACCATGATTAAATGTATTGCCGTTGCCAGTGCCAATGACGCCTGTGTCGCCATGGCTGAACATATATGGGGCTCTGAGGCAACCTTTGTTGAAAAAATGAATGAACGGGCTGCCGGTCTTGGAATGCTTAACACACACTTTGTCAACTGCTGCGGTCTTGACACGGACGGTCATATGACAACCGCACGGGATGTCGCTTATATGTCGAGAGAGTTGATTAATAAGTACCCCGAAATTCACAACTATTCTACAATATGGATGGATACGATTATTCACTCGACCCGACGCGGTGATTCCGAATTCGGACTTACCAATACCAACAAGCTGCTTAAACAGTATGAATGGGCAACAGGACTCAAAACCGGCTCAACAAGCCTTGCCAAATTCTGCCTCTCCGCAACCGCCAACAAAAACGGCATTGAGCTAATCGCCGTTGTCATGCAGGCTCCCGACGGAAAGCAACGCGTCGCTGACTGTATATCACTGTTAAACTACGGCTACGGCATAGTAAGTATGTATGAGGATAAGACTCCTCCGGAGCTTTCTCCCATAGCCATAAAAGGTGGTGTTAAGGACACGGTGCAATGCGGCTACAAGAATACCTTTTCCTACCTTTTTATGAACAGCTACGATGTAAATGGAATTACCTGTCATTTAGAAATATTAGCAAATATAGAAGCTCCTGTTTCTGCAGGTGACAGTCTGGGAATGTTGGTCTACGAATATAACGGAACGCCTATCGGAAGCGTTGACATTATTGCCTTGGAAGATATTGAAAAGGCAGACTACGGCGATTATCTCCGTAACATGATGCAAGATTTTTTCTAGGCTGATTTTGACAATTTCTATAAGATTATACTCCCTACAACAAAGGGGCTGTTAAAAACAGCCCCTTTGAAAAATATTAACATACTCGCTGCGGTAATTTCACACAACCTTCAAATGCACTCTCATCCACTTCCACATCCGTTCCGTAACGGACATTCTTGAGACTGACGCAGTCTGCAAATGCCATACCTCCGATTCTTCGCAGGGAATCCGGACAGATTACCTCCTCGAGGTTACGGCAGTTCTCAAACGCATAGTCTCCTATCTCCACAACACCCTCCGGCAGTTTGACCTTTACGATATCCTCACGATTGGCAAAAATCTCCTCCGTAATATATGTATAGTCGCTTCTCTCAATCTCCTTCAGCGTTCTGTTAAATAATTCAACTTTAATACGCTCCTTCATTGTTCTCAGCCTCCCATCAATCACACAACAGTCTGCCATCCGAATCATCAGTTTCTATATAATTATTATAGCACTTTTTCAAAAAATATCAACTTTTGTATGATAATTCAAGCAAAAAGCAAAAAGGCACCGACAATATCTGCCGATGCCCTGTAAATTTCTAAATTTTATAATTCAGTTACGTTGACAATATCTACAGTACAATCAAATTGAGCCAATTCTTTCTTTGCTTCCTCTGCTGCATTGTAGCTTACATTCTTAAGTACAACTCCTGAACTTTCTACAATGTCCTTGGCCTCTGCCAGTCCATAACCGCCCATCTCACGTACAGCCTTTATTGTTGCAACCAGTCGTTCCTGATTGACATATGTGAGCTTCACAGCATACTCGCCCGTCTCCGTAAATACAGGAGAATATGTATCAAATCCACTTCCCTTATCCTCAGCTGCCGCTGTCTGTGCTGCATCATTCTGACCACTCATGGCCGGGTTATATCTATGTGAAAGGAAGGAATTGAAATTCTTCATATACTCCTTCTCAAGGTCAGCAGAATATCCGACGATAATCTGTGGGAGAATCTGTGCATAATATTCAAGCACTTCCTCAGCCACGGCACGGGACAGATTGATATAGCTTGCTTTCTTGTTATAGTGATATGCATTAATACGGCTTACTGCATAACGTCCCGTACGGCGATAATAATATGCCCATACCAAATCAGTATTCTTGAACATATCCCAGTTGCATGCCCCTATGAAAAATGTGTACTTACGTCCCACATAAACATTCTTAATAATCTTGGCAGACGCAAAATCAGCATCAGCCTCACTCTCAACAATTCCGTTCTTTCTCATGAACTTGTTGATTTTACGAACCGGCTCCTTGGAAAGCATCATAATCAAAACAATGACAAACCATAAACCAAAACCATACACCAAAACCCCCATCATTGCAACCCAGACTTCAGATGCGAGCAGACCGGTGGAAGTATCAATAGTATACATCAGAGTACGCTCTTCCATATCCCAGCCGAATACATTCTCGGCCCAATCCTCAGCAGTAGTCTTGAAGCCGCGAAGTTCAGCACCGTCCATCTTACGGAATGTTCCCTTGATTGTTACAGCTTTAGGTTCTCTGTTCGTTTCACCGGACAGATAATCATATGTATCCTCCTCAAGGTCTAACCAAACATCATTGGCATCACTTTTGCTGACATAAATACCCAACATATAGCCGCTCTCTTCATCATAGACGAGGAAGCCGTAATCTGTTACCTGCTTTGAAGAGTTAGTCTTCTTGTAGTACTTATCAAGCACATACTGCACATCCAGCGATACATACTTTCCTTCAAGTTCATCGTACTCATCCAGATCAAGGAACTCATCAAAAGGCATTCCATCACGGAGTGAGTCAATTTCCACAGCCTTCCTATTTTTGCTTAAAAAATAAGGGATACACAAGCAGGCACAGATAAGCAGGAATATACCTGCAATAATCATCTGCCTTTTAAGCTTCTTGTTGCTCAGCTTTAACATTTGTTCACGCATTTTCTTTTTCTCCTTAGCCAAAACATAAATCTGTTCTTGTAATATCCAGAAAACAGACGCTGTCTATTATATCAGATTTATTATTTTTTGACAACCTCAAGTTCAATGCCTGACAACATAGCTGCTATTCTCGAATATGTTGAATAAAAGCTTCCTATTATCTTCTTGGAATGGGACAGACAAATAAGCTCTGCAAAAGCATCCGCTATCCCTCTGTCGCTGTCCCTTTCAAAATTCTTTTCAGCCATATAAAAGATTCTGTCTCCGAAGCGTTCCTTAAGAAAACATATAGTATCCCAGTCATCCGATGCGATATAGAACGTAACATCTGCATCATTGGCGATTTCCCGCTCCATTGCCTCCACAAACACTTCAATAGGACTGTTGTTGATACATACCTGATTATCCGTGCGCCGTATATGAACGCCTATATTTTTTGCGCTGTCAATTTGCCCTATAACAGAATCTGCCTTTTTTCTGACATAATCTGTCGGTTCAATAAACGCCAAAGGTTTGTCGATTCCATTGAAATCATGGAACTGTGAAAATGCCCTTATAAATTTCAGTTTATTCTCCCTCATAACCTTTTCATAATATTCGTTTCCCTTTTCCATAAAAAGGTCATATGTCATATCAACGTCTGAAAAGTAATCCGCCCTACTGCGGTAATACTTTTCGAGGAATTGATACTTAAGGTGCGAAAACGGCTTATCCCTGTAGCCATAGTCCTTCGCATGAATAATCTTAATTCCGGCGGGCAGAGAGAACACAGCCTCACTTCTCGCGCCCATTACGCGCTCCGTTTTCCATAGCACAGCCAGCTCTTCACCGCTCTGTTTTGCCCAGTGATATGCAGATGCCATACCAAGAAAACGATTGCCTAACCCTGCACATGGTTCAACTATGATCATTTTCTGCTCCTTTAACTCATATTATTTTATATTGTGAACCGGCTTACTTAAAAAGTCCCTTTTTCTTCTTTCCGGTGGTTCCCTCCCCACTTTCCGGAGGATTCTCACCACGCATCAGGGCATCATAATTGCGGAGTGCTTCCTTCTGCTCCTGTGTCATCTTCTCCGGGACCTTAACCGTAAGGGTAACATAATGGTCACCGCGAAGCTTGCTGTCACGAAGTGTAGGTATTCCCTTGCCTTTTAAGCGCACTCTTGTTCCTGACTGAGTTCCCGGCTTAACCTCATACAGTACCTCGCCGTCAATGGTCTTAATACGTATTTCATTTCCAAGAGCTGCATCCGCAAAGCTGACTGGTACCTCAGAAAATACATTGTAATCCTCTCTTGCAAATACCGGGCTGGCGGATACAATAACTTCAACAAGAAGGTCTCCTCTAGGCCCACCATTGGTTCCGGGTTCACCCTTGCCACGTATACGAATGCTCTGTCCATTATCGATACCTGCCGGAACAGTAACCTGAATCTTCTTACGGCTTGCAATATATCCTGTCCCGTGGCAGTCAGAACATTTATCCTTCACTATTGTACCCTTGCCGTTACATTCAGGACATGTGGTCACATTTCTCACCATTCCGAAAAGAGACTGCTGTGTATATACAACCTGACCCTTACCTCCGCACTTTGCACACTGAACCGGAGAAGTCCCCGGCTTAGCACCTGTACCGTGACATGTGTTACATTCATCCTTGAGAGTAAGCTCTAATTCCTTCTCACAGCCGAATGCTGCCTCTTCGAAGGTCACACGAACAGAGGTCCTGATATTGGCGCCCTGCATAGGAGCATTTCCACGTCCTCTAGCACTACGGCTTCCGCCTCCGAAGAAATCTCCAAAGATATCTCCAAAATTACTGAAGATATCATCCATATTAAAATCGAATCCACCACCTCCGGCACTGCTGTCAAATGCCGCATGGCCGAACTGGTCGTACTTAGCACGCTTTTCCGGGTCGCTTAGTACTGCATAAGCTTCAGAAGCCTCCTTAAACTTAGCTTCTGCTTCCTTGTCTCCCGGATTAGTATCCGGATGATATTTCTTGGCCAATACTCTGTATGCCTTTTTTAGTTCAGCCTCGGTGGCAGTTTTAGGTACACCAAGTACCTCATAATAATCTCTCTTGTCTGCCATTGGTTTTCCTCCCTGTTATATACACTCAAAGAGTGAATGACCTTTTAGAGCCATTCACTCTGATTCTAATATATACTATGATACCAAATTGTGCAAGCTACACAACATCAGTTTTAGACTTCCTTGTAGTCTCCGTCAACTACATCATCGCCATAATTGTTAGATGCACTCTGCTGGCCACCCATGTTGCTCATGTCAGGACCTGCACCTGCAGCTCCCTGTGCCTGCTCATACATCTTAGCAAATACAGGCTGTGCTGTAGTCATAAGCTTCTCCTTAGCTGCCTTAATCTCATCGATATCGCTGTCGGACATGTTCTCAGCAGTTGTTCTGTCAAGGATAGCTCTGAGTGCCTTAATCTCATTCTCTATGCTCTCCTTCTCGGATGCACTTATCTTGTCGCCAACCTCATCAAGGGCCTTCTGAGTCTGGAATGCCATTGAATCAGCTTCATTTCTCGCATCAATGCCCTCCTTACGCTTCTTATCCTGTGCCTCAAACTCAGCAGCTTCCTTAACTGCTCTGTCGATATCGGCATCGGACATATTAGAGCCGGATGTGATGGTGATGTGCTGCTCCTTGCCTGTTCCCAAATCCTTAGCTGATACATTAACAATACCATTGGCATCGATATCAAATGTAACCTCAATCT
>CAMAKT010000137.1 GCA_945836135.1 uncultured Clostridia bacterium
GATAAAAGCATGGAAAGAAAAAACGTATGGTCAGTAAGTGATGAGACGAAAAAGGAATTAGTTTTCAAGTTTTGTGAAGACTACAAGAAGTACATTTCCGACTGTAAGACAGAAAGAGAATGTGCAGCGGAGGCAATTAAGCTCGCCAAGAAGGCAGGTTACAAGGATTTAAAGACAATCATTGCCAAGAACGGAAGTCTTAAGTCAGGGGACAAGGTGTATGCATGCCATATGGGTAAGACCCTGGCACTGTTTAATATCGGCAAAGAGCCTATGGAGAACGGAATGAAGATTCTCGGAGCGCATATCGATTCCCCAAGAATTGATATTAAGCAGAATCCTCTATATGAGGATTCCAATATGGCTTTTCTTGATACGCATTATTACGGCGGAATCAAGAAATATCAGTGGGTAACAATGCCTCTTGCAATGCATGGTGTGGTTGTTCTTAAGAACGGCAAGACAGTGAACGTTGTTATCGGTGAGGACAAGGATGACCCTGTTCTGGGAGTAACGGATTTATTAATTCATCTTGCAGGTGAGCAGATGGAAAAGAAGGCAGGCAAGGTTGTTGAGGGTGAGAGCCTTGATATTCTTATTGGAAGTATTCCTGAGAAGGAAGCCTCCAAGGGTAAGAAGGCAGGCAAGGATGAGGATGCTAAGGCAAGTGTCAAGACAGCTATGCTCCGCATACTCAAGGAGAAGTATGGCATTGAGGAGGAAGATTTCTTCAGCGCCGAGCTTGAGGTGGTTCCGGCTGGTCCTGCCAGAGATTATGGTATTGACCGTAGCATGATTATGGGATACGGTCATGATGACAGAGTATGTGCATATACCTCCCTTATTGCAATGTTAGAGGTTAAGGACGTGGACAAGACCAGCGTATGCCTTCTTGTTGACAAGGAGGAAATCGGAAGTGTGGGTGCTACAGGTATGCACTCTAAGTTCTTCGAAAATATGGTTGCAGAGGTTATGAACTGCATGGGAGATTATTCCGATATCAAGCTTCGCAGAGCACTTTCAAATTCCAAGATGCTCTCATCAGACGTAAGTGCAGCTTACGACCCGCTTTATCCTTCAGCATTCGAGAAGAAGAATGCAGCATTTTTAGGTGAGGGCATGGTATTTAACAAGTTCACCGGTTCAAGAGGAAAGTCCGGAAGCAATGATTGTAACGCTGAGTTCTTAGGTGAGGTAAGAGGTCTTCTTGAGAAGCAGGGTGTAAACTATCAGTCAGCCGAACTTGGCAAGGTTGACGTTGGCGGTGGTGGAACCATTGCATATATTCTTGCACAGTATGGCATGGAAGTAGTGGATTCCGGTATTCCGGTCCTGTCCATGCACGCACCATGGGAAATCGTAAGCAAGGCTGATGTATACGAGACAATGCTGGGATATAAGGCATTTATACAGTAATTAATTCTATGTAAGGAGTCCTGCCATGAAGTGGAAAAAATACAGAATTACTACTACAACCGCTGCCGAGGATCTTGTGAGCGGCATGCTCATGGAACTTGGTATTGACGGTGTGCAGATTGAGGATAATGTGCAGCTTTCGGATAAAGACACCAAGGCCATGTTCATTGACATCTTACCTGAGCTTCCGCCGGATGAGGGCATAGGATATGTGAGCTTCTATATTGATGAGGCTGATGCCACCGATGAACTGCTTGACAGCGTAAGGAACGGACTTGCCGAGCTTAAGGATTTTGTCGATGTGGGCGCATGTATCATTGAGGAGTCCGAGACAGAGGATAAGGACTGGGTGAATAACTGGAAGGAATACTTCAAACCTTTCATGGTGAAGGATATAGTTATTAAGCCGACATGGGAGACGGTTCCGGAGGATATGCAGGGAAGAATGGTTGTCAATATCGACCCGGGCACGGCTTTTGGAACAGGAATGCATGAGACAACACAGCTTGTTATTAAGCAACTTGAAAAATATGTTACAGACAAGACTGATTTGCTGGATGTGGGAACCGGAAGCGGTATACTGGCTGTTATTGCCAAGATGCTTGGAGCACGAAGCATTATAGGAACCGACCTTGATGAGAATGCCATAACAGCAAGCGCGGAGAATATGGAGTCCAACGGTTTTGATCCTTCTGTATTCAAGGTTATTCAAGGCAATATAATTGACGACAAGGCAGTGCAGGATGAAGTCGGATATGAGAAATATGATGTGGTTACAGCCAATATTCTGGCAGATGTCATTATGCCGCTTTCAAAGGAAATCCCGCAGCACATCAAGCATGGCGGGGTGTTCATCACATCGGGTATCATTGATATGAAGGAAGAAGCGGTGACAGAAGTAATCCAGTCTAATCCTGAATTTGAGATTGTTGATGTGTCCCATCAGGGAGACTGGGTATCTATTACAGCGGTGAGAAAATAGTCATGTATCATTTTTTCGTAGAAGAGAACCGTATTATTGATAACAAAATATATGTAAACGGGGCGGATTACAATCATATTAAGAATGTAATCCGCCTAAAGTGCGGTGATGAGGTGCTAATCAGTACCAAAACATCCGATAATGTACCCCCGGAGAATTATATGTGTAGTCTTTGCTCTTACACTGAGCAGGAGGCTGTATTTGACATTGTAAAAAGCAAAGTTGAGAGCAATGAACTTCCATGCCATGTTATTCTGTACCAGGGGCTTCCAAAGGCAGATAAGCTGGAGCTTATCATTCAGAAAGCGGTGGAGCTGGGGGTTAGTGAGATTGTTCCGGTGGCAATGAAGCGTTGTGTTGTGAAGCTTGACGAGAAAAAAGCACAGGCAAAGCTTACACGCTGGAATGCCATAAGCGAGAGTGCAGCCAAGCAGAGCAAACGCTCAATTATTCCAAAAGTGCGCTCCGTTCTGACCTATAAGCAGGCTGTTGCTGAGGCGGCAGGCTGTGATATGGCGCTTGCACCTTATGAGAATGAGGCTGGCATGGCAGCTACAAGGGAACTCGTGTCAGGCATTATGCCCGGCAGCAGGGTGGCTGTATTTATCGGACCGGAGGGTGGCTTTGAGGAAGATGAAATAGAACTTGCAAGGTCAAATGGTATGCATACAATTACTCTGGGAAAGCGCATTCTTAGGACGGAAACGGCGGGAATGGCACTCCTTTCCATGCTTGCATACGCACTGGAGGATTAATTAACTATGGAAATATATCTTGATAATTCAGCCACAACAGCCGTACATCCGGAGGTTGTTCAGCTTATGAATAAAATAATGCTTGAGGATTATGGCAATCCTTCCTCCAAGCATAAAAAGGGCGTGGATGCGGAAATGCATATTAATGAGGCGAAGGAGATTCTCGCTTCAATTATGAAATGTGATAAAAAGGAAATACTTTTTACATCCGGCGGCACCGAGTCTGACAATATGGCACTTATCGGAACAGCTCTTGCAAACAAGAGACGCGGTAATCACATTATTACCACAATGATCGAGCATCCTGCAATTCTTGAGACAACTGTATTTTTGGAGAAAAACGGATTTCGGATTACTTATCTTCCTGTGGATTCCACAGGCTGTGTGAAGTTAGATGAACTTCGCGCCGCGTTGTGCCCGGAGACAATTCTGGTATCCATAATGTATGCCAATAATGAGGTGAGCATAGCAGAACCGGTTGCCGAGGCGGCAGCAATAGTGAAGGAATATAATCCGGAAATTGTATTTCATACCGATGCTGTTCAGGCCTTCGGCAAATACCGCATTATTCCTAAGAAGGAGAACATTGACCTTATGTCTGTAAGCGCTCACAAGCTTCACGGACCGAAGGGTGTGGGCTTTCTCTACATTAAGGATAAAACCAGAATTAATCCGATTATATTCGGAGGAGGACAGCAAAAGGCCATGCGCTCCGGAACGGAGAATGTTCCGGGAATTGCCGGAATGGCACTGGCAGCGAAGCTGTGCTATGAGGACTTTGATGAGAAAATCAACAGGCTGTATGAGCTTAAAGAATACTTTGTGAGCCGGGTGCTGGATATAGAAGGCACCGTATATAACGGAAAGCGTGGCAGGGAGGGAACTCCTCATGTGATCAGCATAAGCTTTGAGGATGTAAGAAGTGAGGTTCTGTTGCATGCCTTAGAGGATAAGGGGATATATGTGTCCTCCGGTTCAGCGTGCTCATCCAACAAGCCTGCATTGTCAGGCACATTGAAGGCAATCGGGGTCAAAAACAAGTTCCTTGATTCAACCATCCGTTTCAGCTTATGTACGGACAACACTAAGGAAGAACTGGACACAGTCATAGCAACACTTAAGGAACTGCTTCCAGTACTACGACGTTATACGAGACATTAAACTAGGTGATTGCGAAATATAAGAGAGGTGATAAAAGTATGTACAAGGCTTTTTTAATAAAGTACGGTGAAATCGGCACCAAGGGCAAGAACAGATATATTTTTGAAGATATGCTTGTGCGTCAGATTTGTCATGCCCTCAAAAAAGTGGAAGGTAACTTCGAGGTAACCAAGGAAAACGGAAGAATATATGTGGAGGGAACTGACGAGTTCGATGACGAGGAGGCTATCTGTGCACTTAAGAAGGTGTTCGGAATTTTGTGGATTTGTCCGATGCTTCAGGTAAAGGACGAGGGCTTTGACAAGCTGGCCGAGGATGTCATTGAGTATCTTCGCACAACCTATAAGGGGCGGAAGATGACCTTCAAGGTCAATGCAAGGCGCGCAAGAAAGAATTATCCGCTTGACTCCATGGGAATCAATATGTCAATGGGTGAGAAGATTTTAGATGCCATTCCTGAGATGACGGTGGATGTGCATAATCCGGATATCTATGTCAATATTGAGATAAGAAGCAGAATAAATATCTATACAGAGCTTATTCCGGGACCGGGTGGAATGCCGGTTGGAACCAACGGAAAGGCTATGCTTTTACTGTCGGGGGGGATTGACAGCCCTGTTGCCGGATATATGGTTGCCAAGAGAGGCGTCAAGATTGATGCAGTGTATTTCCATGCACCGCCTTATACAAGTGAGAGAGCAAAGCAGAAGGTTATTGACCTGGCGCGAATTGTTACACAGTATTCAGGACCTATCAATCTTCATGTGGTTAATTTTACGGACATACAGCTATATATTTACGATAAATGCCCACACGATGAGCTTACGATTATTATGCGACGCTATATGATGAAGATTGCAGAGCATTTTGCCGAGCAGACGGAGAGCTTGGGGTTAGTCACCGGCGAGAGCATTGGACAGGTTGCAAGCCAGACCATGCACAGTCTTCTTGTCACCAATGCAGTATGTAAGCTGCCGGTCATTCGTCCGCTTATCGGCTTTGACAAGCAGGAGATTATTGATATTTCAGAGAAAATCGGGACTTATGAGACTTCGATTCTGCCTTTTGAGGACTGCTGTACAATATTTGTTGCAAAGCATCCTGTGACAAAGCCTAACAAGAAGGCGATTGAACGCTCCGAACTTAAGCTGTCTGAAAGAATCGATGAGCTTGTGAAGACTGCTATAGAGACTACCGAGACAATCTGGGTTGAGTAGGTTTATTCTCTCATTTTTCGGGCTATGGCTGGAAAACGCAACAACAAAAAAGAGTGCGCTTGCGCACTCTTTAGGGAATTCCGGAGGAATTTCCTATAATCAAAAAAGAGGATTCCGCATTGCGGAACCCTCTTAAAATTAGGAGTAACCCTGTTATCCTATGTATGAGATTCTATATAGAAGCTTATACAAGATAAGGAGCAAGAACAGAAAGAATAGTGTCTACATTCTCCTCAGCATGAATATTCAAGTCGATAGGCTTGCTAAGGTCAAGGGAAAAGATACCCATAATGGACTTAGCGTCGATAACATATCTGCCGGATACGAGGTCAAAATCAACATCGAATTTGGTGATATCGTTTACAAAGGACTTAACCTTATCGATTGAATTTAGTGAAATCTGAACTGTTTTCATGGTACACCCTCCTGATAATTTTATTATCTTTATGATACATTTTTAACGTGGAAAAGTCAATACAAAATGTCAGAAAGCAGGTAGTAATTTTACATGAAATGTGCGCTACACAATTTAGGCTGTAAGGTAAATTCATACGAAGCCGAAGCCATGAAGCAGCTTCTTACCGAGGCGGGCTATGAGATGGTGGAATTTGGCGTGGAGACGGCGGATGTATATATTATAAACACATGCACCGTAACTAATATCGCAGACAGAAAATCAAGACAGATGCTGCATAGAGCCAAAAAGGAGAATCCCGAAGCGGTGGTGGTAGCAGTGGGCTGTTATGTCCAGGAGGCGGGAGAGAAACTCCTTTCTGATGAAGCTGTAGATTTGATTGTTGGAAATAACCGGAAGGGTCAGATAGTAGAGCTGCTTGAACAGTATTTTAAAGAGAAAAATGAGGGCAGCCTTATTGATATAAATAAGACAAAAGAATATGAAAAACTCTCCGTAAATGCCAGTACGGAGCATACGAGAGCATATATTAAAATACAGGATGGATGCAACCAGTTCTGCACATACTGCATTATTCCATTTGCAAGAGGAAGAGTAAGAAGCAGGGAGCAGGAGGATATTATAAGAGAAGTTAAGCAGCTTGCAAAAAACGGATGTCGTGAAGTTGTAGTTACAGGAATACATCTAAGCTCCTATGGACTTGATTTTGACAATACGGAGTACAATTCACAACCCGTACCAAATGCAGAACGGCTGTTAAGAGTTCTTGAGGAGATTGACAGGGTGGATGGTATAGAGAGAATACGTCTGGGTTCTTTAGAACCGAGAATAATCACTGACAGTTTTCTTGATAGACTTGCGGCCCTTAAGAAAATATGCCCGCACTTTCATTTGTCCCTGCAAAGCGGATGTGATGCCACACTTAAGCGGATGAACCGCCGCTACGATACTGAGGAGTTCTACCTTGGTGTGGAAAAAATCAGGGAACATTTTGACAAGCCTGCGATTACAACGGATGTAATAGTTGGATTCCCGGGGGAGACGCAGGATGAATTTGAGATTACAAGGCAGTACCTTGAAAAGGTACGTTTTTTTGAGATGCATGTTTTCAAGTACTCAAGAAGAAAGGGGACTATGGCTGACCGTATGGAAAACCAGGTACCTGACAGAATCAAGAATGAAAGAAGCGATGTGCTGATTGAGCTTGATGACAGGCTGTCAGGAGCCTATAGGGAAAGCTTCATCGGAAGCAGGGAAGAAGTGCTTGTCGAGGAATATGTAAAGGTAAATGGGGAAGAATATGCAGTAGGACACACAAGGCGGTACATGAAAGTATATGTACCTATGCAAGGCAATTCTGCTGATGGCAAAAAAATTAAAGTGAATGAGACAGTTTCCGTAATAATTTCGGGACTGTTTGGAAAAGATAGTGTAATAGCAAATGTAGCTCTTGCAAATTAATAA
>CAMAKT010000138.1 GCA_945836135.1 uncultured Clostridia bacterium
AGAATTATTCTACATCGAATTTATATACAATACTATATACTGATAGTTTAATTGTCTTTTACAGTTTTTCAAAAAGCAGATATGAAAATGTTTGCAGTAATCACAAAAATTACTGCAAGGTCTTTCATCAATTACACGAATACTCTCATATTTATATTCTTCTTGATGTGTCCTTGCAAGAATCATTTTAGGATATGCATCTTTTATTGCCAAAAGTGGTGTATATTCTCTTTCGGATGTTTCTGGATTATCAATATATTCAGAAACCTGAATATAGATTTTTTCATCTCGCTTTTTTATTTTTTCGAATAGAGAAAATGCAGTACAATGGTAACTGTACCTTTTAATAAAACCATTAATACCATTATCAACCCACTAGACATACTCTTATTCATTTGCATTCCGTCATTCGTAGTATTACCATAACGGCATTTTAAAATAAAGGAATCACGGAAATACAGCATTTACGGGATTCCTTGAGAAAATGGAGCAGACGGAAATCGGACCCGTGTCCGAACCGCCGTCCATCGTTCATATGTATGTCTTTTTTTCTGCATCCAATCGTATTATCAGATTAATCCCTCCGGAATTACTCCAATAATTTTTTCTGCAATCTTTTCATTCTTATATGATGCGTTCAGCTTAGCTTTTTCATATTTTAGATAAGAGGCTCTGGTTTTATCAACCAGAAGCGCAGTGAAAAATTTCTCCCAGCTCATATACTTTTCACTTTCGATATATTCACTTGGTTCTTCCAAAATTTTATTAATGTCGCCATCCTTAATAATACCGGATTTCAAAACCAACCACTCAAATGATTCCGGAAGGTAAAGCATCTTATCGTCTCTCAACGATATTCTTTTCATTACTCTATCCATTTCCGGTCCAAAAGCTGCTCCATCAGCAATCACAAGAACTCTCCTATCGGCGCAATGTCCAAGTTCTCTAAAGATGTTTGATTTTCCACCTGCGCTTATAACCTTAATTTCTTTTTTCTCTGTAATATGTTCAAAGAACTCATACCCTGAATTGGAATCTTCAACAATAACCACCTCAGGATTGTATGGATTAATGCATTCTTGTTTTCCATATATATGATAGAATTCCTGATAAGTTCGATGAAGTGTACCATATTTTCCTGATGCTTTTATTCCATATATTTCATCAACACTATACGGAAGAGTCGGAAGACTCTCTCTTGTTATGATTACATAATAATTATCTGAATACTTAACGGCATCCGCAAAATCACTTGATGTAACAAATGCGTTTCCTTCATCTATAAATACAATAGAGTCATGAATATTCTCTAAAAGTACTTTCCACTGTCGTCCTTCGAGAACAACGCATTGCTTATCACATTGCAGCGTAACTCCGCTTTGCTCTCCATTCTCATAATACTCACGAATCATATCTACAAGAGTTGTTTTTCCTGTAGCACTGTCCCCTTTGATAATCGTTATATTTCTTCGTATTTCAAATTTATATTGAAGGACATTGTTCCCAACTGTAATGCTATGCTTTCCCTTCATGACAGTACCCTCCTATACATATTCACCGGCGGCATCCACGAGTTCTGTCATATCATGAACTATCTTTCCATTATTCAACACTTCTATCTCGAATCGACCACTGCCAAAATCCATCAAATGACGTAAGTTTATCGTTCTGTCTTCATTTTCCGACATCTTAAGAAGCCATTTTGCACAATTATCGCCGCAGTTAGATGCATTGAATAAATGTTCTCTGTCCTTATAAATCAATATCAATGTCTTGACTCCTCCGGACAGTTCCTTCGGTGTGATAGCCCCCAGCACCGGGCTCTCAATCAAGTGAGGACCAACAACCACTGACTTATCTACATCCTTAATCATTTCGGCTGAAAAAGAATCTGTTATCCATTCATCTATATATGTATTTTTAAAATAAACTGAGGTATTATATATAGCCTGCTCTTTATTTCCAAAGAATATCTTTAACATAAATATCAGCCTCTTTACAGAAAATGTTAACTTAGTTAATATGCAAAACCCCGGAAAAACTATATTTCCGGGATTCTATAAATTGAAACTGAGTTCTCAAGGGAGAACCCTTGTTGTTCACCTCAGATTCATTGAGTGGAGCAGACGGGAATCGAACCCGTGTCCGAACCACCGTCCATCGTCCTTCTACAAGCTTAGTTAATCATCTGACATTCCCTCCATGCAGCTCCGATTAACAGGATATGCACTTTAGTAGCTTCATAATACGCCCGCAGGCTCAAAGCTTTGCCTGTGTCGTTTCCTACAGAGTCGATGCCTGGTTCCTGACGTGTAGGTGCGTCAGGTCAGACAGCTGCCATTAGGCAGCGATTGCTAAATTATCTTCAGCGTTTAATTTTAATTTGGCATTTAACGCATGACCGTGCGGCTTGCTTCTCCGACTTCAAACAGCCCGTCGAAACCTTTACTGCCCCTTATAAATGATTTTATTAAAAACTCTACCGGAAACAATTATCATGATTCCTAGTAAAGATTCTTAACCTTGAAATCTTTCTCGGCTTCTCTTCGCTGGTCTTTCTTGGCAATGGTATCTCTCTTGTCATAGAGCTTCTTGCCTCGTCCCAGACCTACCTGAACCTTCACAAGGCTGCCCTTTAGGTATACCTGCAGAGGAACCAGAGTGTACCCCTTCTGGGATACTGCACCGAGAATCTTATTAATCTCATGCTTATGAAGCATCAGCTTCTTCACTCTGAGAGGGTCCTTGTTGAAGATATTGCCCTTCTCGTAAGGACTGATATGCATATTATAGGCATACACCTCTCCGTCCTCAATGCGGATAAAGGCTTCCTTGATACTGCACTTGCCCATACGCACCGACTTAACCTCGGTGCCGTGAAGTGCAATACCCGCCTCCCATGTATCCTCGATAAAGTAATCAAAGTAGGCTTTTTTATTGTTCGCTATTAACTTGTAATTATCCTTATCGCCCATACTAATCCCCATTCTTACGACATTGCAAACCTTCCGTCAACAATCGGAATTATATCACATGTATTATACCTTTTGCAATGGAATTATGAAAATTAAACCAATGGTTTAATCTTTCCGTACCACCTCAAAATCTATAGTCTTCATAAGCTTATCCGTGCCCGTCACCTCAATGGTAATCTGCTGTCCCAGCTTATAGGTATTATGGCTCACCTCACCGTAAAGTTCATAATGTGCCTCGTCAAAAATATAGTAATCGTCATCAAGTGTATTGATATGCACCATTCCCTCAACAGTATTAGGCAGTTCCACATAGAAGCCGTAAGCGGTAACACCTGATATGACGCCGTCATAGACATTGCCGGTTCTCGATGACATATATTCCACTTTCTTAAGCTTATCAGTCTCCCTTTCAGCATCATCGGCACGGCGTTCCATAAGGCTCGAATTCTTTGCCACCTCAGGCAAGATGCGGTTGTAATGCTCAATTCGTCTCTCACTCATGCCACCATGCAGGTTCTCCTTGATAATCCTGTGAATCTGCAAATCAGGATATCTTCTGATTGGTGAGGTAAAATGGCAGTAATACTTTGCCGACAATCCGAAATGTCCCGTACATTCAGTGGAATACTGCGCCCGCTTCATACTTCTGAGCGTAAGCCTTGAAATGAGTGGCTCCTCCGGAGAATCCTGAATTGATGCAAGAAGCTTCTGCAACTCCTTAGGGTGAATTGTGTCCTGTCCGGTGTGAATCGAATATCCGAAGTTATTGATAAATGTGGCAAGACTTCTGATTTTCTCCGGGTCAGGGTCATCATGGGTTCTGTACACAAAAGGCAGCTCCTGCCAGAAGAAATCCTCTGCCACAGTCTCATTGGCTGCCAGCATGAAATCCTCAATAATTCTGGTAGCCACATTGCGCTCATAAGGTTTGATATCAACAGGCTTTCCCTTTTCATCAAGAATAATCTTGCTCTCAGGAAAATCAAAATCTATGGAGCCTCGGTTGGCTCTGCGGCTTCTGAGAAGTGCTGACAACTCCTCCATAAGACGGAACATATCCACCAACTCTGCGTATTCCTCTTTTTCCTGCTCGTCATTGTCCACAAGAATCTTCTTCACAGAGGTATATGACATTCTTCTGTCAACATTGATTACAGATTCGCATATTCTGTGCCCTACTATATTTCCCTTAAAGTCAATTTCCATCACACAGCTAAGTGCCAGACGGTCTACTCCCTGATTCAGTGAGCAAATACCATTGGACAGCTTATGCGGCAGCATCGGAATAACCCTGTCAACAAGGTAAACACTGGTTCCGCGAAGAAGAGCTTCCTTGTCAAGAGGTGAGTTCTCCGTAACATAATTGCTCACATCAGCTATATGCACACCAAGAATATATCTGTCCTTTTCCTTGGACAGTGAGATGGCATCATCTAAGTCTTTAGCATCCTCCCCGTCAATGGTAACTGTCTGTAGGTTCCTGAAATCAACTCTTCCCGCAGCGGCCTTAGAATCCACGCTGTCCGGTATGGATATCAGAGAATCCATTACCTCCTTCGGAAAATCCACCGGTATATTATATGCAGCCACCACTGACATTATGTCCGTACCCGGGTCATTAACATGTCCGATTATCTGTACAATTCTTCCCTCCGGCTTATGGGTATCATCACCGAAATGGGTGATATCAACCACAACCTTGTGACCCGTCACGGCACCGCAATCATCGCATGACGGAATATATATATCCTTAAGAAAATGCTGGTTATCCGGTCTTACAAAGCCATAGCTTTTTGACTTCTGGTAATAC
The DNA here is from genome assembly GCA_945836135.1 of uncultured Clostridia bacterium. GTDB lineage: Bacteria > Bacillota > Clostridia > Lachnospirales > Lachnospiraceae > CAG-882. The sequence goes on from CAMAKT010000138.1 coordinate 4,786, forward strand.
CCAACAATCTGCTTCGTGCCGTGTTCAAGCACCTTGATAACCTTGCCTTCCCTTCTTCTGCCCTGAATTTTCTCACAGGTAATGACAATCTGCACCTTATCGTGGTGGAGTGCTCCAGCCGTATACTTTGCAGGAATGAATACATCGTCCTCCTCGCCCTCGATGCTCACAAAGCCGAAGCCGCTTGGGTGACTCTCAAATACTCCCACAACCTGGGAGTTGTCCGGCTTCATATACTTGCCCTTCTTGGTAACCATAATCTTACCTTCCGAAAGCAGCGCGTTAAGCACTCTCTCCAACTCACCGCGGTCTTCCTTGGCAACATTAAGGAAAATAGCCAGCTCCTTAATCTTCATCGGAACATAGAGTTCGTCATTGACAAGCTCTTCTATCATCTTTTTTCTCTTTTCAAACAAATCCTCCATTACGCCCTCCATGTCCATATAAATCAACAACACCCTCGCAGTTATCTGCAAGGGTGTTCGTAGTCTTAGAAAATATTAAGTACTAACGCAATTACAAGGAATGCAACCGCTGCTATGGTAGTAAACTTCTCAAGCTTACCTTCCACAGAACGTCCCTTGTTTCTTCCCCAGTAAGTCTCAGCGGCACCGCTGATGGCACCAAGACCTGCGCTCTTACCTTCCTGAAGCAACACTATTGCAGATAAAGCTATACAATCAAGAACAAAAATTACTGTCAATATTATCTTCAAAACTGCCATGTTTCACACCTCCTACAACAAGATACCAAAAAGTGCCATCTAATTACACATTAAAAAGCACCAACTTAGACAATGTTATCATAGCCGGTGCTTTTTTTCAAGAGTTTTTTTGCTTTATTACATGAATTATGTTTAAGCTGTTTCTTTACTTTCTGACGATAAGTGACTTACCCGTCATCTCTACCGGTTGCTCAATATCCATAAGCTCTAAGAGTGTCGGTGCGATATCAGCAAGACATCCACCCTCTCTGAGAGTGTATGAAGGGTCTGCATTTACAAGGATGAAAGGTACAGGATTGGTTGTGTGAGCAGTATGAGGCTTGCCTGTCTCATAGTCAATCATCTTCTCTGCATTACCGTGGTCAGCGCAGATAAACAGAACGCCGCCTACTTCCTTAACCGCATTAACAGCGTCGCCAACAAGCTCGTCCACTCTCTCAACCGCTTTGACTGCTGCCGGAATCACGCCGGTATGACCTACCATATCAGGGTTAGCGAAATTAATTACAATCACATCATATTTATCGGACTTGATGGCCTCCACAAGGTCCATACCAACCTCCGGTGCGCTCATCTCAGGCTTCAAATCATAGGTTGCTACATCCTTAGGGCTGTTGACAAGAAGACGTGCCTCCTCAACATTAGGCTCCTCTATTCCACCATTGAAGAAGAAGGTCACATGGGCGTACTTCTCTGTCTCTGCGAGACGAAGCTGCTTAAGCCCCTTCTTGGCAATGTACTCACCAAAGGTATTCTCAATTGATTCCTTCTCAAAAGCAATAAGCTTGTTAGGAATGGACTCATCATAATTCTTGAAGCATACGAATGTAAGTGGAATGCGCTTTCTCTCAAAACCTGTAAAAGCATCATCACAGAATGCTCTTGTCATCTCTCTTGCACGGTCAGGACGGAAGTTAAAGAAAATAACAGAATCATTCTCCTTAACAACTGATAAAGGCTTGCCCGCCTCATCAGTGATAACTGTAGGAAGCACGAACTCGTCCGTAACTCCTGCTGCATAGGAATCCTCCATAGCCTTCACAGCGCTTGTGGCCTTAACGCCTTCACCCTCAACAAGTGAATCATAAGCCTTCTTAACTCTATCCCAATTATTATCTCTGTCCATAGCATAGTAACGTCCGGAAAGGGATGCAACCTTACCTACGCCCAGCTCTGACATCTTAGCTTCAAGCTGCTCTATATAATCCTTGCCGGAAGCTGGTGGTGTATCACGTCCGTCTAAGAAAGCATGTACATATACCTTGGAAACGCCGCACTTCTTAGCCATCTCAAGAAGCCCATACACATGTGTAATATGGCTGTGTACACCGCCGTCGGATAAAAGTCCCCATAAATGAAGGTCGGAATCATTCTTCTTGCAGTTCTCCATGGCAGCAAGCAGATTCTTATTCTCGAAGAAATCCCCGTCCTCTATTGACTTGGTTATTCTTGTAAGATCCTGATAAATAATGCGTCCTGCGCCGATATTCATATGTCCTACCTCGGAGTTACCCATCTGTCCGTCAGGAAGACCTACTGCAAGACCTGAAGCATTGCCCTTAACAAAAGGACATTCCTTCATAAGTTTATCCATAACAGGGGTATTCGCCATGGCAATGGCATTGCCCTCTGTGCGGTCATTCAAACCATAGCCGTCAAGCACCATCAATACAACCGGTTTCTTACTCATTATCAAATTCTCCTTTTTGTTTTTTGTCAAAAACGTACCTCATACAGCTTTCTGTATAAGGATTCTCCAGCTAGAAATCATATCACATCAGTCAGATTATGTCAAATAGCGTTGTAGCATCTTCATACTGCGAAAAATGAAATTTTAAATTCCACTCCATTAAGCAG
>CAMAKT010000139.1 GCA_945836135.1 uncultured Clostridia bacterium
AAGCCGGCCCGCAGGTATTCTTCCTTTGCACCGATAATGGCATTAGCGGTCAGCATAATAATCGGTGTTTTCTCATTTGGATTGTCAGTCATATCTCTGATCCGGCGTAAGGTCTCAATTCCATCCATGTCGGGCATCATATGATCCAGAAAGATGATGTCATACTGCTTCTTGCTTACAAGTTTCAGGCATTCTCCACCACTCATTGCTGTATCAATCTGTATCTGTGTCGCCTTCAACAAACCTTGAACCACCCGAAGATTCATTTCTACATCATCCACCACCAGTAGTCTTGCATCCGGTGCAAGAACTGACTGCACATCACCACCTGAGGTATTAAGAAACTTCTGATATCGCTCCAAAAAGTCTCCCATCGGTTCAGCATTTATCACCTTCTGCGGAATCCTGGCTGTAAAACAGGAGCCCTTTCCGTATTCACTTTCCACGGAAATCTCTCCTCCCATCATCTCCACAAGATTTTTGGTAAGATTCAATCCCAGACCGGTTCCTTCGATATTGCGGTTGGTCTTTTCGTCTACTCTGGTAAAAGACTCAAACAGTTTTCCCACATCTTCCTTGCGAATGCCGATTCCTGTATCCGTGACCGTAATGATAAGATACAGCTTATCCGCTTCTGTACTCCGGTATTTCAAAGAGAAAATGACGGTTCCTTCTTTTGTATATTTCACGGCATTGGACAACAGATTATTGATAATCTGGCGAATTCTCACCTCATCTCCATACAGTACAGAGGGAACCTGGGAATCAACCTGCATCTTAAGAGCGAGACCTTTATTCTCTGCCCGAACTCTTGTCATATTATAACAATCATTTAGAACGGAAAATATTTCATAATTTGCCGGAAGAATTTCCAATTTTCCCGATTCTACCTTAGAAATATCAAGGATATCATTGATAATGGAAAGCAGGGACTGTCCTGCACTTTGGATATTTTTCGCATATTCCAGCAAATTTTCATCTTTGCACTCCTTTAGCATCATAGCATCCATTCCCAGAATTCCATTGATGGGGGTGCGGATTTCGTGAGACATATTGGCAAGGAAGTCTGATTTTGCTTTGTTTGCTGTTTCTGCTGCCAGCTTTGCCTCTCTTAGCTCCTTACTTTCCTGAATCTTCTGCTCAGAAAAAAACAGGTAAAAACAGCCAATGACAAACAATACCAAAAGCAGTCCAAATACCCATAACACCAAAATACTGATGCCTGTAACATCCGCTGCCACAACTTCTGCGGGAACCATTCCAATCAGAGACATTCCCGTCCATTGCAGATCCGCTTTGAAAAAGTAATATTCTTTGCCGGATGTTTTCTGAAAAACACAGGCGGAAGATGCTATATTTAAGCGTTCATTCAGTTTCTGATTGATTGGCGTAAAATTTTCCTCCATCAAAATGGGGTTGTTCCCCAACTCTGAATTTCCGGCTTCCACCACCACAACACCATCTATATCGCGGATACTTACATATCCTTCCTCCTCAAAGCAGTCTACTGCGAATTGCAGCGATGCGTTTTCTTTATCATATTTTTGATAAAGGACATACCTCACATTATCTCCGTTGCATACGGGTACTGTGAACAGTAATCCTTCCTCCTCATTATAGCTAATCGCTTTGTTCCCTCGAAAGGAGTCCCGAATTCCGGAAAACTCCTGCACTAAAACAGCTTCTCCGTAGCGGGCTGAGCCATCTAATGCCAATAGGCCGTAGGTACTTTCTGTTTCCTTATTCATAGCAGAATAGATACTTAAAATAGCGGAATCATCGGCACCTTCTGCTTGTAGCTCTTCAACTATTTCAGAAAGTCTTTCCAACTCTGCATTCAATTTGCCTTCAAAGATATCAGCCATAAGCTCCGCTTGGGTAGCTACCACATTTTCGATATGTGCCCGCAGCAGTGAGTTTAACTTGCCTCGCATCAGGACACCCACAAATATCATCACTCCCACAAATATCAACAAACCGAGCAACATTCTGGAACTGATTCTTTTTCTAATTGCCTTCATATACCTCCACACCCTCCACAAGCCAGTCCATTTTCTGCATCAGTACTTCATCCCGGATGACTTCGTCTTCACTACATCTTTGATTTCCTGCTCGATCATAGATGCGACCGGAAAACACTTCTTTATTATTACGAAGAAGCTCTGTGGCTCGGTCCACTTCCTCAATTGCAACCTGCGGGGCTGCATCGGAATAAAATGCAAGACCAACAGCTTCTTTCTCAATGCCAATCCAATAATTCTTATCCCCAACATTTTTGTTCTGTAAGTAGTCCCGAATAATCTCCTGATAGACGATGTCCCATCTGGAAACAACGGAAGTCAATAAATAATCCGAATATTCTCCCTGCTCAATATTATAGCCAATTACATAAACTCCCATTTCTTCCGCGGCGTCCACAATAAAGGACTGATTTTGGTGATAGGAAAGAACATCCACCCCGCATTCCTTCACTAAGGTATACGCTTCCTGCTGTTCTTTTTCTTTATTATCCCATGCTCCGGTATAAGAAACATGAACTGTCGCCTCCGGATTTACACTTTGGACACCCAATGTAAATGCATTGATTCCTCTATTGACTTCACTGTTATCCATAGCAGCCACATATCCTATGTGATTGCTTTCCGTTTTCATCCCCGCAACAATTCCTGATAAGTATCGTGCCTGATACACCCTCGCAAAATATGTTTTATAGTTTTTCAGACCTATATCCGCCGAACAGCAATAAAATGAAATCTCCGGGTATTCTTTTATGATTTCTTCCACTTCGTCCGGATAATTAAAGCTCTCCAAAAAAATCACCCGGATTCCCTTCTCCGCCATTTTTCGTATAGCCTTTTCACATTCTCCGGAATACTCTGCTGCATTTTCGTAAACCTCTATTCCTACCCCCAGTTCTTCACAGGCAGCTTTAATCCCCTGATAATGTGTCCCGTTCCACCCTGACTCATCAGAGGAACCGGGAAGAATTACACCAATTACTGTCTTATCCTCTTTTTTCCCGTTGTGGAATAACAGAATACTTCCCACAATTACCAATAAAACAGCAACAGCACAAAAAAACCAAACTACAGTTGTCTTACTCTTCATCTATGATTACTCCTTCTACATACCAGTCAAAGTGATTGAGCATGGATTCATCCGTCAGACTTTCGCCTTCTCCCACTCTCAAATTTCCTTCATTGTCAAAAATCGGCCCATAGAATACATCAAAAACACCTTTTTCCAACCTCATCTGTTCTTCCTCCACCTGGGACGCGATACCCTGTTCCACATGATCTGTAAATGGCGAAAGTGCAATCATGCCACTCTCAATTCCCTCCCAGTAATGGCGGCTGACGAATTTGTCCTGCAGCACCTCCCGGATTCTCTGGGTATAAAATTTCTCCCATCTCCACACGCCTGCTGTTAAAAAATGGTCCGGATATCGTTCACTGTTGTCCACATTGTATCCGATAATCCAGATGCCACGCTTATCTGCTTCCTCATACGCCGCAAGAGAATCAGAGTGTACTGACATTACATCAATTGCATGTTCATCAAATAATGATGTTGCCGCTTTTCTCGTGGCTTCATCATCCAGCCATGAATTGCAGAAACGCACATATACCTTCGCATCGGGATTCACCTTGCGGACCCCCAACGTAAATGCATTAATACCCCTGTTAACTTCTGAAATGTCATATGCCGCAACATAACCGATTTCATTAGTTTTTGTCTGTAAGCCCGCAACCATACCGCATAAATATCTAATCTGATACATTCTTCCAAAATAGGTCGACAGATTTTCTGATTCTTCGATTCCGGTGGCATGGAAAAAATAAATATCCGGATGCTCTTCTGCCACCTGCAATGCATATGTGCCGTACTCAAAGGAATTACAGATGATAATTTCACATCCATCCTCTATTAACGCCTCCATGACAGATATACATCCTTCATCCATGGGCACATTCTGACGATATTCTATTTGGAGGTTCAGTTCTTGTTTGCTGATTTCCATAGCCTCATAATGAGACTGTCCCCAGCTTGCATCATCAATCCTTCCATTCAGAATAAACCCCACTTTGGTTTGCTGTTTTGTGATATCAGTATCCGCCTCTTTTATATTAATTGCAGTAATTCCGGCGATAATCAAAATAAAGATTATCCCTGTTATCATAACTAAACGTTTCATCCTGGGTCCTCCGTACAGATGTCCTTACAGTTAATCTTACTCCTCCCTATCCGTCCGCACCGCAGAATAGACAGGCATCATTTTTTTGTTTCCGCATCGCTTAAAGAAATTACTGAAAATGCGCTCTACAATCATTTTCACATTGATATCGCCCGCTTCTAAGAGAATCACCAGATACTGTACACTACTGTAACGGGTACAAATATCGCTTGTTCGAATTGTCTCCTTAATGGCCATTTCCATATACGCCATGGTTTCCTCCAATTCATCGATATACAGTCTGTCCCCCACCTGGTTTTCCAATGTAATCATCACAAGATGAACTTCATGATGATATCGATTCTGAAGGTTAATCACATACTCAAACATCTTTGCAAATTCCCGATACTCTACGTTTAAAGCACCATTATAATCCCCACTTGCCTTTAGTGCCTCCTTAACCTGCATCAGATCCACATTGACATGGTTATGATGGATTTGATCCTCATTTTTATAGAAGCAGTATCCTGCCTTTCCATTCCTTTTTACATAATATAATGCTTTGTCTGCTTTATTGTATACATCTGCATAGACATCCACGGGAGTAGTCATACACAATCCGACTGACAGGGATGCCTGGCGCACAGCGACATCCTCCTCCTTTTTTTGATGAAATTGCTTCATAATATTCTCCACACATGCCGCTGCGCTCTCTCTGGATGCCTCCTTCATATACAGGAGAAATTCATCGCCTCCTAATCTGCATACAATGCTGTTCTCAACGCACTCTGATAAAATGGCTCCAACCAACACCAGCAACCTATCTCCCGACTTATGTCCCATAGTATCATTGATTTTTTTCAGATTATCTACATCCACAAATGCAAGACAGCCACTATTATCCTGAATTGCCTCTGCAATTTGCACCTCACCCGCACTCCGTGACAAAAGACCGGTCAGTGCATCGCGTTCTTCCGCAACCACTTGATTATGCAAGGTCTCTACAACTTGTTGCAAAAGCTGAGAAGACACATCATCCCCCGCTCCCTCTTCTGACAGCTTCTCCGCGGATTCCCTGATTACCAGTCGCCCTTCATCCAGCATCCTGATAAAAGCCTCCACAGCTTCCGGCTCAAACTGCGTACCGATTCCTTTTACAAGTTCCCCACGGATAATCTCCGCTGAGAGATTCTTCCGGTATATACGTCTGGAGTTCATAGCATCATAGGCATCCGCAATTGCAACGATTCTGGCACTCTTAGGAATCCGGTCCCCCCTTAATCCGTCCGGATATCCGGCACCATCATATCTCTCATGGTGATGCCTTGCAACAAGATCAGCCCCCGGAATTGCCGTAATACACTTCAGTATCTCTCCACCCTTTGCCGCATGTGACTTGATTACATTATACTCTTCATCTGTCAGTTTCATGGGCTTGTTCAATACAGAATCCGGAATACTGATTTTACCGATATCATGTAAAAGAGCCGCATGACGAAGATTTTCCACCTCTTCTTCCGTCCATCCCAATTCTTGTGCCAAAAGCACCGAATATTCAGCCACCCGATAAGAGTGTCCGTTGGTATAAGCATCTTTTGCATCGATGGTCCTTGCTAAGGTCTGTACGGCCTGAAGCGACATCTGCTCCATTCTGCGCTGCCGTTCTTCAGCTCTTGCCGTCTGGCGTTTGACTTCCCTCTCCAGATGCTTCTGCAGACGACTGAGTTCCATAAGGCGGTTTACACGCTGTCTGACAATCTCAGCGATAAAAGGTTTTGTCACAAAATCTAATGCCCCAGCCTGAAAGCCTTTTACTTCCGTCTGTTTATCATCATCTGCCGTCAGAAATATCACCGGAATATCTTTATAGCGGTCATCAGACTTCATCCGTTCCAATACTTCAAAACCATTCATATCCGGCATATAAAGATCTAATAAAATCATATCCGGCACAGTTTCCTGTATATAGGAAAGGCACTCCTCTCCTGAATTTACACAGGTAACCTCAAATTCATTCCTCAATATATACTCTACTGCTTTCAGATTCATGAAATCATCATCTACAACAAGAATATGTTCCCGGTTATCCATGGCAATTCTCCTTCTTCTGTTAATATATTGGTAATATACGCCCTGTAAAAATAAACCTAACAATATTATACTTGATTTGCATAGGATAAGTAAATATCATTGTTATAATTGTTCAAATCATTGCCCAATACCATTATTAATGTTATAATAAAAGTAACAGAAGAAAAGTTCGCAAATCAAGAAAAGGGGGCGCATATGCAAAGACGATATCATATCATTTATATCACAATGATTGCTTTGGTCTTCACATTATTCATTTTGGCATTTGTATTTACGCCAACGGCTCCGAAAGGCACCGATTCAAACGTCATCGAACCGGTTTCTATCCATCAGTTGAGCGAATATGAGCGTGAATTTACCTTTGATGTCAGCAATCTGTCCGACCACGGGATGGATATTGCCTTTTTCACAAAGCACCAGTACATCAAAGTCTACAGCGACAGTGAACTGATTTACGAATACACGGATAATGGTGGGATTTGGGGACATACGAACGGTGTCGCATGGAACTTCCTTGACATTCCTTATGGAACTTCCGGACTGTCCATTCATCTCACTGCAGCATATGACAATGTTGTGAGTGCTGTTCCCACCTTTCTGATTGGTGACAAGCTGAATATTTTCCAGCAGATTTATCAAAAATCGATACCGTCCCTGCTGATCAGTCTCCTGATTGTCATTTTTGGTATTGTTCTTATTATATACTGGATTTTTCTGGCACGCAGATTTGATATTGGAAACAGTCTGCTTTACCTTGGCTTTTTCTCTGCGCTGATTGGTCTGTATCTGCTAAACGATACCGAAGCTGCCATTATCGGAATGCATCACCGCATTGCATGTATTCTGGTGACCTACCTGACACTGATGACATTAGGTCCCACCGGTATTATTTTTATCAAAGAATTTTTTGGTACGGTCGAAAATACAATATGGAAAATACTGTGCATCCTGCCTGTCATTCAGTTCGTAGTATGTCTGGCTTTGCAGTTTTCCAACATTTACGACCTTCGGGAGACCTTGTTTCTGACACATATCATGATCTGTCTGTCCGCAGGCTATATGGCAATGA
>CAMAKT010000140.1 GCA_945836135.1 uncultured Clostridia bacterium
TTGGCATCGCCCACCTGTGGAAAGGCATTGCCGAAGCCGATTATGCTTAACACGATTCCGACAAAAGCGGTTCCAAGAGATGATACAAAATTGTCAACAAAGGAGAAAAGTGCCCCCATCAGTCCGGGGACGAAATGCCCGCTGCGGTATAGCTCATAGTCGGTGCAGTCTGCAATCATGGGGATAACCATGTTGTTGGTGATAGATTTGCAGCCGTTTAATACGGCAAATACGCTGACAAAGATAACCGTCAACAGGTTTATGCGCTTAAAGGATACTGTATCAATGGCATCGCACATAAGTAGCGCCCCCATGAGAAGCTGAAGGAAAATGGAAGCCCATGTGAACCAGATTAATACCTTGCGCTGTCCGTGGTGTCTTGCAAGCCATATTCCGAACAACACGATAAGGGTTGAGGGCAGTGCTGTGACTATGCCAATCAGACCATATACGGAATAGTTGTTCATGATAATTCCGTACATCATGACAGTGACAGCAGCGTGAGAGTACACAACCGAAGCAAATTTGTCAGTGGATGCTGCAATCACAAGCATCTGGATAGGTCGGTTGTGTTTTAATACGTCAAGATATGCTTTGATTGTCACGGAGGACTCATGGTGATTTCCTACAGGAAGCACGAAATTCTCATCCCTGTCCTTGCTCCATATTCCTATTATGGCAAGAAGGGTACACAACATTGAGAGCGCCACAGTAACAATGATAAATTCAGCAAAGAGCAAAGGATTGTTAAAGGAACCATAGCAGGGGATAAGCCGTGCGGATACATACAGTGCCACACCGCCGTAGGCCGCGCTGATAAATGTTGAGTCAAAAAATGTACATATCGGTCGCTGCTTCGGATCATTGGTTATGACAGACTGAGCTGATTTTGTAACCGCCGTCTGGAAAGTAAGTGCAACGATAAAAAGCCCATACACCAGAATAAAATACGGTATCCTGAGAAAAAGCGGCATATGGTGTGTCGTAAAGTACAACAGAACACAGCTTACAGCCAGCAGAAGATTGCCTATAACCATAAAAGGCCGGAACTTTCCGAAACGCCCATGGGCTTTGTCAATGATATATCCCACTAACGGGTCTGTAATGCCGTTAAACACACGCATTACAGTGAGGAGCATGGATATCATCACAACAGATATTCCTGCAATACCGTTGGCATAGTAGGACACATAGGCCATCATGGCAAGATAGAGATTGGTTGCACAGGTATTAAGCGAAAAAAAGCCTATCTGCCACAGATGTGCCTGCTTGTAGCTGGGAATGTCGGTATTTGTCTTATCGTATGTAGGGGTGTCTGATGACATAGGTATGTATCTCCTGCTTCTGTAAATATATAGATAATTATACAGTATTTATATATAAAAACAATACAATTGCATAATGATGCGGAATTTGATAAACTATAAGTGTTAGATTTATGAGCAAAGTTAGCTGCGAAGCAGCGGGAAAGCACCGAAGGTTTAGAAATATGAATTTACTTACAATCAAGGATATGAGCAAGGCGTACACGGACAAGATACTCTTTGACCATGTTGACTTTTCGATAAATGAAAATGAGAAAATCGGAGTAATAGGAATCAATGGAACCGGCAAATCCACACTGCTTAAGATTGCAGCGGGCTTAAGTGAGGCGGATTCGGGAAGCGTGGTAAAGGGAAGTAATGTACATATAAGATACCTGCCGCAGAATCCGGATTTTACTCCGGGGAGTACCATATATGAGTATGTAATCAAGGCTAATACCACTCAGGATAATCAGTGGAGCATTGAGGGTGAGGCTAAGACCATACTTAATAAGCTCGGCTTTTCAGAGTATGATACAGTGGTGGACAGTCTCTCCGGAGGGGAGAAAAAGAGGGTGGCACTGGCAGGTGCACTCTTGGCGAGAGCGGATATTCTCATACTGGATGAGCCGACGAACCATCTTGACAGATGGATGACCAACTGGCTTGAGAAGTATCTGACAGCCTACAAGGGCGCAATTCTTATGGTGACCCATGACAGGTATTTCCTTGACAGGGTCAGCAGCAGGATTCTTGAAATTGACAGGGGCAGTGTTTACAGCTATGAGACGAATTATGAGGGCTTTTTAGAGCTTAAGGCACAGCGTGAGGAGATGGCTGACTCCAGCGAGCAGAAACGCCGCAATATTCTGCGCAGGGAGCTAGAGTGGATTAAGCGAGGAGCGAAAGCCCGCTCCACCAAGCAGAAAGCAAGAATTGACAGGTACAATGAGCTTAAGGATGCTGTACCTCTTAAGAAAAATGAGTCTGCACAGCTTTCATCGGTATACACACGTATGGGAAAAAAGACCATAGAGCTTCACAATGTGAGCAAGTCATACGAAGGCAGACTACTTATAAACGATTTTTCATATATATTCTTACGCAATGAGGCAGTCGCCTTTGTAGGAAAGAACGGTTGCGGCAAATCCACGCTTATGAGGCTGATTACGGGACAGGAGAAGCCGGACTCAGGAGAGGTTGAGACTGGAGATACAATCAGAATCGGTTATTTTGCCCAGGAGAACGAGGAACTTAATCCTAATCAGAGAGTCATAGACTGCATTAAGGATGTGGCAGAGTATGTTAAGACAGCGGATGGAAGCATTTCTGCTTCCGTTATGCTGGAACGTTTTATGTTCGATGCAACATTGCAGTATTCAATGATTGGCAAGCTGTCCGGAGGTGAGAAGAGAAGACTATATTTAATCAAGGTACTTATGGCGGCACCGAATGTACTAATACTCGATGAGCCTACCAACGATCTGGATATACAGACCTTGTCAATTCTTGAGGATTATCTGGAAGATTTTGATGGAATAACCATAATTGTAAGCCATGACAGATATTTTCTGGACAGGACTGCGGACAGGATATTTGTGTTCGGAGATGACGGGGGTATAACCGAGGAGGTACATAAGGATACCGACAGCATCCTTGAAGGTACTGCAGGAAAGGGTACAGGAGCATCAAATGCAGGAAAAGGCGCATCCGCCGGGGATAATGGAGGAAAGAACGGCAAGGCTGTATGGAACAAAGGAGAACGTGCACTTAAGTTTTCATATCAGGAGCAGAAGGAATACGATACGATAGAGGATGACATTGCAGAACTTGAAGACAGAATTGCAAAGCTTGATGAGGAGATGGCAGGCTGTGCCACGGATTTCGTAAAGCTTAATGAGCTTGGCAGGCAGAAGGAAGAGACACAGAAGCTGCTTGATGGAAAGTATGAACGCTGGGAGTATCTGACAGAGCTTGCTGAGAAAATAAAAAATAATAGAATGTAGAGGAATGTTCATGGGATTACCTGATAAGGAATCAATTAAAATAAGCGAGACTTCATATATACGTCTTGGAACACAGAAGAGTGCCGGAGGGTGGCATTGTGGCTTCTACAGTGAGGATACACCGCTAAAGCTTACGATTTTTGACCGAAATGAGCCGACTGATAGGCTGGAGATAGACATACCGGATAATTGCAGAACAGGAAAAATATACTCATTCTGTATAGAAGGAGATTTGGAGGGACTGTGTTATAGTGTGGGGAACAGCGGCAGAGCTGATGCCTTTGCAAGGGAGTATTGCTATGCCGTACCTCATGCTGAAAAGGGAATTGGCAGTGCAGAGCCTTATGACAGTAGTGGTTTCGGAAGAAGCAGGGATGAGCTGTACAGCGTTTTTGGCTGCGGAGCAGGTAAAGTGTTGCCATTAATGGAATATGAATGTGAAACTCAAAACGGGAAGAGCAGAACTCATATTGATGATATACTTATATATAAGCTGCATGTGCGGGGATATACCAAGCTGGATTTTGTGGACAATCCCGGAACCTTCAGCGGACTTGCACAAAAGGCGCCATATATTAAAGAGCTTGGAATGAGTGCCGTGCTGTTGATGCCATGTTATGAATTTCATGAGGTGCCTGTACTGAGAGAGGATATGAATAATCCTTATAGAACAGCTTATGTGAATAAGGTTAATTACTGGGGCTATACGGAAGGATATTATTTTGCTCCTAAGAGAGCTTACTGCGCCATGGAGAACGGGCAGCAGGAATTCGTTAATATGGTCTCAAAGCTGCATGAAGAGGGAATTGCAGTTTTTATGGAAATATATTTTCCGTGGGATATGTCCCCGGCGTCAGGTGTGGAGGTGCTGCGGTTCTGGCATGATACATACGGCGTGGACGGATTCCGCATAATAGGCAGTGATGCCGTACTTCGTGCTGCTGTGACGGATGTTATGCTTATGGAATGTAAGTTCATGGGGATGAATTTCGGAGGGGACAGCTACAGCTTTGGAATTCCTGAGAAAATATATCACGATAAGAATAGACTTATATGGTATGATGAGGGCTTTATGGAAGCCGCAAGACATTTCCTGCGAGGGGATGAGGACAGCATTGCAGAATTCATTAACAAGACAATACGTCACCAGAACGGACATCCTACCGTGAACTTTATGGCAGATCAGAACTGCCTTACATTGATGGATATGGTAAGCTACGAGCGCAGGCATAATGAGTATAACGGCGAGAACAATAAAGACGGAAGACGTTACAATATCAGCATGAACTGTGGTGCGGAGGGCAGAACAAGCAGGAGTGCAGTGCTTCGTATGCGCACTAAGATGGTCAAAAATGCACTTGCGATGACTATTCTCTCGGCATCGGTTCCGATGCTTATGGCGGGGGATGAGTTCGGTGTAAGTCATGGAGGCAATAACAATCCGTACTGCATGGACAATGAGATTAACTACATCGACTGGAAGTTGCGGGAGAAGAACCGGGAGTTGTATGATTTTACAAAAAAGCTTATAGATTTCAGAAAAGGGCATACATGCATACGTCCGGAGAATGAATTTACCATGAGCGATCATAAGGTGAAGGGGATGCCTGATTTGTCCTGCCACAGTGAGAGAGCCTGGTATCCGCTTATGGAGGAGTATTCCCACAATATTGGGATGCTCTACTGCGGCGCATATGCAGATGAGACTGTCAATGTATATATTATTTACAATATGCATGACGAGCCCCATGAGTTCGCCATTATTGGCTCTGCCGGAAAGAACTGGAAGTGTGAAATCAGCTCCGATGAGGCAGGTGTTATTATCGATGAGAATAAAAGGCGGATTCGCCTTATGCCGCGGACTATGGCTGTATTCGTTTCAGTGCCGAAAGAGACTGTATGAGGGTTTATGTAACAGGCTTTGAAGTACAGCGCTCATACAGATAGGCGTTGTGTACTTTGCCCACATGCTCTATGACGCCCACATGGCAGAGTACATTCATTGCAGGCTGGGCAACAGTCTGGGTGATATGGCAGGCTTTGGCATAATCCTTGACGGTGAACCGTGAAGGAACTGTATCAGGAATAAGTTTCATATAATCAGATGGGGACATAATGGCTTCTTGCGCATACAGGGCCGTAGGTATACGGTCACTGCGGGAGGAGCCTCTTTTTTTGTCCTTGCCCCAGCCGTTTAAGAAGCGGTATTCCTCCAAATCAATAAGCATCAGAAGAAGATGAAAATTCGGGTGTGTGAGGTATGGCTTAATCTTATACAGTTCATAAAATACCTCTTGAAAAACACCGCGCTTGGGTGACTTGTGAGGTGCCGATATTTCACCGGTCTCACTATCAATCCACCTAAGATATTTGGTATGGGCTATGGGGTATACAACGGTTACAGGGTATTCATTAAGAAACGAATCAAGCTTGCCGCGCAGCTTGTTGAACTGGCGGGTCTGGATTTCATATATGCCTTCCGGTGTCCGGATATCCGCGACATAGCGGTCTGTCCGTATTTCATGGAAAGAGGTATCCGGTTCAAGGTAGTTCTTGAGTATGGAATGAATCGTCTTCTCGCTGAGTGTGCCTATGCCGTTTCTCTCATGTTCAGAGTGAATAACAGTGTCACACACGGCAGTAAAACGTTCCTGCTCAGATGGGGTGATTAGAAATGCTTTGCACATTTTATCTGTCTCCTGTAAGTAAATAAAACAACAATTGTCTGTAATTATTTAATTATAGCATAGCTGGATTTGGTTTACAATTATGCGGTTCTTTGATATGATATATTTATATCTTTAGATGAAGTAAAGTTCTACCCTGAGCAGTAGAATAGATTGGAGCAGGTATAATGGCAAAGGGTGAAAATCAGAAATTAAAGCTTATGTATCTGGCGCAGCTTTTCAGGGAGAAGACTGACGAAGAACATGGGGTGACCTTGGAGGATATGAGGCTTTGGCTTGAGAACTGCGGAGTGAGTTCGGAGCGCAAGAGCCTGTATTCCGATATTGAGGCGCTCAGGCAGTATGGATACGATATAATCAAGGAGCAGAAGGAGAGAACCTGTTACTATAAGCTCGTGAACCGTGATTTTGAGCTGGCGGAGCTTAAGCTTCTGGTTGATTCCGTACAGGCATCCAAGTTTATCACAGCCAAAAAGTCCTCAGAGCTCATTAAAAAGATAGAAAGGCTTACAAGCGTATATTCGGCAAAAGCACTGCAGCGTCATGTATATGTCACCGACAGGGTTAAGACCATGAATGAGAGCATATATTATAACGTCGACTGCATAAATGATGCCATTAACAACAACTGCCGCATAAGCTTCCGCTATTTTCAATGGAATGTCAAAAGGCAGATGGAATACAAGCATGGCGGCAGTTTGTACAGAATCAGTCCATGGGAACTTGTATGGCATGACGAAAACTATTACATGGTTGGCTATGATGCAGAGGCGGACGGTATAAAGTATTATCGCGTTGACAAAATGAAAGATATTACTTTACTTGAAGAAAAACGCGAGGGCAAGGCAATTTACGAGGAAAGCTTTGACAAAAGCAGTTTTAGCAGAAAGCTCTTTTCAATGTTTGACGGTGAAAAGTGCAGAGTCAAACTGGAGTTCGACAACAGCCTTGCCGGTGTGGTGATTGACCGATTCGGCAGGGAAACGTCGCTTATTCCTGTTGACGACGGGCATTTTACAATAAGCGCGGACATATATGTAAGTCAGCAGTTTTTTGGCTGGCTCTTTGCAATGGGAACCAAGGCTCGAATTGTAGAACCGCAGAATGTGGTTGACAAATGGAAGGCAGCACTTAAAGCCGCACAGGATATGTTTGAGCAGTAGGCTTACAGGAATTTTACATAAAATACACCTAAGTAAGGTGGTGGATGATTAATCCGTTATCTATAATTGATAACGGATTATGACTAT
>CAMAKT010000141.1 GCA_945836135.1 uncultured Clostridia bacterium
AGTGCCTTTTTGACTTATAGGGAATTCCGGAGGAATTTCCTATAAGTCAAAAAAGCCCTGCAGAACCGGAAATACGGTTATACTGCAGGGCTTCTTATACGCATAAAAAAATCGGCGTGACAGGATTCGAACCTGCGACTTCTACGTCCCGAACGTAGCGCTCTACCAAGCTGAGCCACACGCCGCTGAAAGATATAGTAGCACACCTGATAGAAAAATTCAACCATTTTTTTCATTTTTTATATTCCTTAAGCGTGGGACAGAGAAGGAATTCGAAGTCGCTCACGTTCTATAATGTCCGTTGCATTGCCTTTTATGAAAAAGGTGCAGTCCTCACCATGAAACTCGGCTATATCATAGCCTTCAGTGTCCGCAGGTGCGAAGCCCAGAGTGAGCTTTTTAATATCTTTTCCTAATAAAGGCAGTAGTTGTCCGGTGGAATTTATGGTGGAGGAAAAGATATTGTGAAGGAACATACTATCTTCCTCTATATCGGCAATAATATATGTATCGGTAGACTGATGGTAGTATACACTATGCTGCATATATTTTGTCACATAGAACATAATAAGCTCGTTGTTACCAACCATATCGAAGCGACCATGAAATAAATTGAGGTTCATGGCATCAACCAACAATTTCCACTTTACTGGAGAATCCATTATAACCTGTTCAAACTGAAAATCCCCGTCATTACTGATTTCACGGGAATACAGATATTCCTTTGACTTTCTGAATCCGAACTTAGGGTAGAAGTCGAGGACACTGTCACTGCCAAAAAGATAGAAGCCGTCCGTCGTATCACTGTAATCAGCATCAATCTCTTCCATAATACGGCGAATCAGTCCTTGATTGCGGTAAGCCTCATTGGTCATGACAGTGCCAAGCTGAATGAAATGGTATACTGTGCCATTTGCAAGCATAGAGGTTTTGTTGACTGAGACATTAGCCACAACCTTACCATTTTTTACAATAGAGTAGGGATTATAGTTATCACCCCAGAAGCCGTTTTGATACCAGTCCTCAAAATTCAGACCGAAGGTCTTTCCTGCAAGTTCATTAAAGCTATGCCTGAGCACAGCATTGTTTCTATAGTTTTTTATTACTTCACACATTTTGAATCTCCTTTACTATCTCAATGACTTCGATATCACCGCTTACAAGAAACTCCTTGATGGATGGCTTGCCGGAGGGATTTTCAGTGTTTTCCCAATATCTTTTAGCCAGAATCCGGTTTTTTTCGCTGGACAGTGTACCATCAAAGCATTTTGTGGCATCTCCTATAAAGCGTTTTCCCGTGACCTTAACCTTTACAATCTGAAATGTAGGACGTCCAAGATTTACAAAATAATCCGCCCATTGAACAGACTCTGCCAGGGTTTCAGAAACATACAGGCAGCTCAGGCGGGAAGGATATTGGGGAAATTCTGATTTTCGCACTTCCTCCATGGCAAGCTCCCTTAATGCCACACAGACATGGTGCTCAAGGTCAGTATTTTCATATTTCTGAGGGGCTTTGTATATATCTTTTACAATATCAAGCTTATCCATCACTCTCTTGTAAACTCCACTATGGTGCTTATCGTCGAAAACAATGTGCTGTCCTAAATACATAGGTTTTTCCGTCACTACATGATATGCATAAAACACTTCTGACATTTTTATTAACCTCTTTCCTTTTTTATTACGAGGATTCGATTTCAGGGAATTAATACATTATAAGTATATCAGCAGCGGGAGTAAAAAACCACCTCATAAAAGATTATAAAAAAGAATGAGCCGGTATTTTATTATCAAAGCTTAAAAATGTGACAGATGCTTTAAGAAAATTCTAACGTAATGATTATATATTGTCTACAGAATATTTAAAATATGTATTGACATATAAGAATATATGAATATAATTAAATATGAACATATTAGAAAATATTAATTTGATTTAAGCTATTTGCAACATGGCAATATAGAAAGGGGGATTAGCATGGCAGAGAATGCCGGAGAACAGAATGAATTTCTTGCAGCCCACCAGGATGTGGTTAAGCGGGTTTTGGAGCAGCAACCTGCCGAGGAGTATCTGTATGATTTGGCGGAGTTGTTCAAGGTGTTTGGTGATTCCACAAGAATAAGAATACTGTATGCTCTTTTTGAGAGCGAGCTTTGTGTGAATGATATTGCTCAGCTTCTTAATCTCGGACAGTCGGCGGTGAGCCATCAGCTCAGAATACTTAAGGATGCGAAGCTTGTGAAGTTTCGCAGGGAAGGCAAGATTATATTCTATGCCTTAGATGATGATCATGTGAGAAATATTATCAGCATGGGAATGGAGCATGTTGAAGAGTAGACGGTTATTGTTTTTGTTAGTTTGATTAGAATGTCAAGATTATATTAATAAGGAAATGAAGGAGGATATTATAATGAAGAAGACTTATAGTGTTGAGGTGGATTGCCCGAACTGTGCAGCAAAGATGGAGGAGGCAGTTAAGAATACGAAGGGTGTTAAGGATGCATCTTTAAGCTTTATGACACTGAAGCTTAGGGTTGAATTTGAAGATGGCGCGGATGTGGATGCTGTCATGAAGGAGGCATACGCTAACTGTAAGAAGGTTGAGGATGACTGCGAAATTATATTTTAATAGTTCAGCTATAGCATGTGAAATGAACGAAGCATGATTGCATGAATGAATTCGCATTACATGCTGTGGTAAGAGCAGTCTATGATCAAAGTCAAGCCGTTTATGCGGCGCAGAAATGAGGAAATCATGAACAGTAAGCAGAAAAAGGTGTTATATCGTATAATTATTTCAGCGGTTCTTGTAGTTGTTGTTTCGGTTCTTGATGCAGTTTTACCGGTTAATATCTGGGTATTGGCGGTGCTGTATCTAATCCCGTATTTTGTCATAGGATATGATATATTAAAGAAAGCATTCAAAGGCATACTCAAAAGACAGGTTTTTGATGAGAATTTCCTGATGGCGGTTGCCACCGTGGGAGCCTTGGCGCTGGGAGATTTCCGTGAGGGCGTGGCGGTTATGCTTTTCTATCAGATTGGAGAGCTGTTCCAGAGCTGTGCCGTGGGCAAGAGCAGGAAAAACATCGCAGCGCTTATGGATATCAGACCGGATTATGCCAATATTATAGAGGACGGGCAGCTTGTTAAGGTTGACCCCGACGAGGTGGAGACGGGAACAGTTATAGTTGTCAATCCGGGAGAGAAGGTTCCGATTGACGGACAGATTATTGAAGGAAGTACATCTCTCAATACAAGTGCCCTCACCGGTGAAAGTGTACCCCGTGATGCTGTATGCGGTGACGAGGTAATCAGTGGATGCATCAACCTGACCGGCACCATCAAAATCAGAACCACCAAGGAATTCGGTGACTCCACGGTGTCTAAGATTCTCGATTTGGTGGAAAACTCGAGCCTTAAAAAGTCAAGGTCTGAGAACTTTATAACCAGGTTTGCAAAATACTATACACCTGCCGTATGTTACAGTGCGTTGGCACTTGCACTGCTTCCGCCTGTTGTCAATATGCTTATGGGTAATCCGGCGGCATGGCAGACATGGATTGTCCGTGCTCTTACATTTCTTGTTATAAGCTGTCCATGCGCCCTTGTCATATCCGTGCCATTAAGCTTTTTCGGAGGTATAGGGTGTGCTTCAACCAACGGAATCCTTGTAAAGGGTTCGAATTACCTTGAAGCCTTGGCTGATACGAAATACATTGTATTTGATAAGACGGGAACACTTACTAAGGGTGTTTTTGAGGTGAATGGAATATATCCGGAAAATAATTTTTCCGAGGAGGAATTGCTGTATTATGCTGCATATGCTGAGAGCGGATCAAGCCATCCAATCAGCATAAGCCTTAAGAATGCATACGGCAGCCAGCTTGATTTAGAGCGTGTCAGTGACATAGAAGAGATTGCAGGACACGGAGTGGCGGCACTTGTTGACGGAAAAAAGGTATGCGCCGGCAATCTTAAGCTTATGAAGCGTCAAGGTATTCAGGTTATTACAGAGCATGATGAAGGAACGGCAGTGTATGTTTCCGTAAATCAGGTGTATGCAGGCTGCATAACAATATCGGATGTCGTCAAGCCTACATCAAAGGAAGCCATAGCAGGACTTAAGCAGAGTGGTATCCGTACTGTCATGCTTACAGGCGATACAGCTAAGACAGCGGCACGGGTGGCAGATGAAATCGGTATAGACGAGGTTCGCAGTGAACTTCTTCCGGCAGACAAGGTTTCCGAGGTGGAAAGATTGTTGTCCGTCAAAGGCAAAAAAGAAAAACTTGCATTTGTGGGTGACGGAATTAACGATGCACCTGTGCTTTCAAGAGCTGATATAGGAATAGCCATGGGAGCACTGGGCTCAGACGCAGCCATTGAAGCGGCAGATGTTGTCCTTATGGATGATGACCCTGCTAAAATTGCCCTTGCCATGCGTATATCCATGAAGACTCTTCGTATTGTAAGAGAGAACATTGTGTTTGCACTTGCCGTGAAGTTAGTATGCCTTGTGCTTGGAGCCATTGGTATAGCCAATATGTGGGTTGCCATATTCGCGGACGTCGGTGTCATGGTTATTGCAGTTCTCAATGCAACCAGGGCGCTTAAACTTACGCGCTCTTAAATGAAAAGTAGTTACACGCCATACTCGACTTTTTAAGCTGAATATGGCGTGTTTTTTTGACTTATAGGAAATTCCTCCGGAATTCCCTATAAGTCAGAAAGGCACTGCGTGCCAAGATGCGCACCTCGCGGAGAGGAATTAATTGCTACGCAATCCGCTCGGGCGCGAAATAGTGCGCAAGCGCACTCTTTTTATTACCTAACCCTGTTGACAAATCGGTCGACATGATGTAGAATACAATTGGTCGACATGATGTAGAATAATGGGAGGTTATTATGAACGATTATCAGATGGGTGTAATTGAATCCCGCTTTGCTGACATTATCTGGGAGAACGAGCCTGTTTCTTCCACAGAACTGTCTAAGCGTAGTGAAGAGATGTTTGGTTGGAAAAAGTCCACCACTTATACCGTATTGAAAAGACTCTGCGATAAAGGCATATTCCAAAATAACAAGGGCACAGTTACCTCAGTTATTTCCAGACAGGAGTTTTATTCGGTGCAGAGCGAGAAATTTGTAGAAGAAACCTTTGATGGTTCTTTACCGGCATTCCTTACCGCTTTTACAGCACGAAAGAACCTAAGCAAGGAAGAGGTAGAATACCTGCGACGTATGGTTGCAGAATATGAGGAGGGGTGATTATGGAAACTATATTTTTAAGAATACTTAACATCAGCATTACGGCAGGCTGGATTACTCTTGCTGTTATTGTGGTCCGATTTCTGCTTAAGAAAGCTCCAAAATGGATAATAGTCATTATGTGGGGACTGGTAGGCGCCCGTTTGGTTTGTCCATTCTCTTTGGAAAGTGCATTCAGCCTGATTCCAAGTGCACAGCCGGTTCCGAATGACATTCTGTATACGGATACTCCGGCCATTCACAGTGGGATTGCAGCACTTAACTCTGCAGTGAATCCTATTATCTCGGAGTCCCTTGCTCCTTCTGTTGGGGCAAGCGTTAACCCTATGCAGGTAATTGCTTTTGTAGCATCGATTATTTGGATTGTGGGCATTGCTGTAATGCTTGTATATACAGTAATCAGTTACGTTAGAATATACAAAAAAGTCATAGAAGCGGTGACCTATAAGGATAACATCCTAATCTGTGACCATGTGGATACTCCATTTATATTGGGCATCATACGTCCCCGGATTTACCTCCCGTCGGCGATGAGCGAGCAGGATATGGAATATGTCATTGCACACGAAAAAGCTCATTTGAAAAGGCACGACCATTGGTGGAAGCCGTTGGGATTTCTGCTGCTTACGATTTATTGGTTTAATCCTGTACTTTGGATAGCCTATATTCTTCTTTGCAGAGATATTGAACTGGCCTGTGACCAAAAGGTTATTCGAGATATGGGAACAGAGAATAAAAAGTCCTATTCAAATGCTCTTATCAATTGCAGTGTATCCCGCAGGACTATCGCAGCCTGTCCTTTGGCATTCGGTGAGGTTGGTGTG
Source organism: uncultured Clostridia bacterium (assembly GCA_945836135.1). Lineage (GTDB taxonomy): Bacteria > Bacillota > Clostridia > Lachnospirales > Lachnospiraceae > CAG-882. The sequence continues at coordinate 6,100 of CAMAKT010000141.1, forward strand.
AAGGTAAGGGTGAAATCCGTGTTGAACTATAAGAAACCTGCGTTCTGGATTATTGTCATTGCTGTCATCTCATGCATTATTGTGGCAATTTGTTTTTTGACTAACCCAAAAACTGTAGGCAGTGCTGAAAAAAATTCGACTACGGAGCAGGGGGCACTTGTGACGAAATGGTTTGATTATCTTGAAGCACCGGATGAAATGAATTGGGACGGTGGCTTAGAAATCAATATACCGGAGTTTCCGAATGTAACTTTTCGTTGGTACCCTGAGAAAATGGAAGCTATAACAGAAAAGGAAATCATACCGCTGCCTCTCTATACAGGGATGCCTATATGGAACGCATATTTCTGTGACCTCACCGGCGATGGTCTGCCTGAGCTTTGCTCATCACTTAGCTTTGGCTCAGGTATTATAGATGAGCGCATCATTATTTATGATTATGCAAATGGAGTAAGTTATGAATTGGAAGATCGTGGAACATTTGACTATATCCTTCGGTTGAATGACAGCGATGGTCAGTTGTACGTTGATAAAAAGAGCTATAACAGCAACGAACTGGTGGCTTCAGGACGTTTGGTGTATGAAGACAACTGTATTCAAATTGAGTCAGTTGAAGCAAATGTTATGAAACTGTCCGCACAGCAGCGACAACTTATGGATAAGTATCCTGAATATTTCGGCCTTGATGCCTCAAACGGCCTTGATGTTTACGTTTGGGAGATGGCTGAGGACTGTTATTATTTTGGACTGCTTCCTCATACCGAAGAACAACGGGATTGGTTATCTACCGAACTGCTTAATCTGCAGGGAGTGGATGTTGATAAAATGCGCCAGATACTCTCCACATATAATATTGACGAAAACGACATTAACATTATCCCATGGCAGAACCCTATATCCAGCTATATAGGTGTATCAGGTAAATAACTCGCCTACCTGAAAAATTATCGCCACCTGATTGAGGTGG
>CAMAKT010000142.1 GCA_945836135.1 uncultured Clostridia bacterium
AATGTTGTAGTTGAGTTCAACGGAACACAGCGCAAGGTGGATGAGATTGTGGACAAGATTAAGGCTGAGTGGGTTGAGACAGGACACAGAGTATCTACCATCAAGTCTTTAGACGTATACATCAAGCCACAGGATTACACTGCTTACTATGTTATCAACGGTAAGGTACAGGGTAAGGTCTGGATGTAGTCAGTACATAACAGAACATTTTTTAGGAAGACCGTCAGCGGCGGAGGAACGCTGTATGGTCTTTCTTTTTTTTATCTTGACAAATCTGCGACTGTTGATATAATAATAGAGCAAATATGAAATCAGATTTCAAATTCATAATTTGGTGATGCTAGGGTCAAAATTAATATATATAATCGGGTTTACAGGGAATATATTGTACATTTTAAGGTGGGAGTATATATGATTAAGACTAAAAGAATACTTTTTATTATGTTTTTAGCAGTGTTGCTTACAGGATGCGGAAGGGGTAATGCGACAACGGATAAGGAGAACCAAGCGGGTGATGAACGTCTCGTCATAGTGGCAACTCTTTTCCCCCAGTATGATTTTGCACGTCAGATTGCGGGGGAGTATGCAGATGTTGTTATGTTGCTGCCACCGGGAATGGAGAGTCATTCTTATGATTTAAGACCGGCAGATATGATAACAATTCGGGAGAGCGATATTTTTATATACACGGGAAAATATATGGAAGCCTGGGCACAGACCATTATTGGCAGCTTGGACGGCAGTGTTATGGTGGTGGATGTCTCAGAGGGCATCACGTTGTCAAAGGAGACGGATTATTATGTGGAAGAGCTTGAACATGACCATGAGGAAGATGAAGATCATGAGCATGAGGAAGGTGAAGACCATGAGGAGATTGACGAGCATTCAGGACATCACCATGAATATGACCCACATATCTGGACTGACCCGGTATATGCTGTTTCAATGGTAGAAAATATTACAAGTGCATTATGTATAAGAGACCCTGAACATGCCACGCAGTACCGGGAGAGAGCAGATGAATATATTTCCGAACTGGAAGGGCTTGACGCGGCATTCCGGGAGATAGCGGATGAAGCTAATTCCAAAACAATTTTTTTCGGCGGAAGATTTGCCATGAGCTATTTTGTTCAGGAGTATGGATTCGACTGCATTGCAGCGTATCATGACTGTTCTGCGGAATCTGAACCGTCGATTAGCAGCGTAATGAGGATGGTTGACGAAATAAGGGAGCATGATGCCAAGGCAATATACTATGAAGAACTTGCTGACCCGAAGGTGGCGAGAACTATTGCAGAAGAGACAGGGGCGAAACTTCTGCTGCTGCACTCGGCACATAATGTAACAAAGGAAGATTTTGATAATGGTATAACGTATCTGGATATCATGTGGCAGAACGTGGAAAGACTTAAGGAGGGCTTGTACTGATGGCACAGCTTAGATGCGAGAATTTGAGTGTTGGATATGAGGATGGCATTGTTGTTTCCGACATAAGCTTTGAGCTTAACAAGGGAGACTATGTATGCATTGTGGGTGAGAACGGAGCGGGTAAAAGCAGCCTTCTTAAGGGAATATTGGGACTGGCGCAGATTAAGACCGGACGGATTGAATATGGTGATGGAATAGGCAGGGCAGATATCGGCTATCTGCCGCAGCAGAAGGACTACCAGAAGAATTTTCCTGCCACTGTTATTGAGGTTGTTATGTCAGGCTTCCTTAACAAGATGGGCTTTCGTCCGTACTATAATAAATCGGAAAAAGAGAAGGCTCTGGAAATACTTGCCGATTTTGGAATGGCAGCTTATGTGAAGGCTTCATTTGCAAGTCTGTCAGGAGGACAGAAACAGAGAGTATTGCTTGCGAGAGCACTATGTGCCACTGACAAGCTTTTGCTGCTTGATGAGCCGGCAACAGGGCTTGACCCGGTTGCAACGGAGGAACTGTACGAGCTTTTAAAGCGTCTTAACCGTGAAAAAAAGACGACCATTCTCATGGTGTCTCATGATATGAACAAGGCTGTCTCGGACGCAGGAATTATTCTGCATGTGAACAAAGGCTCGGGATGCGGATACTTCGGACCATCATCAGAATATCTTGACAGCGACGCCGCAAGACATTTTCTGGGACTTGATTACAAGGAAAAGAATCTTCAGGAAAAAGGTGCAAAAGAAGACCCTGAAACCGTAAAAGAAAAGCTGAATGAGAGGGTTAAGAAGGGAGAACGCTATGTTTGATACACTTAAGCTTTTATTTTCGTATGATTTTATTGTGCGCGCCATGGTGGCAGGCGGGCTTGTGGCACTATGCTGTGCTCTATTAGGGGTAAGTCTGGTACTGAAGAGATTTTCAATGATTGGTGATGGCCTTTCCCACGTTGGATTCGGAGCACTGTCGGTTGCCGCGGTCATGAATGTAGCACCCCTTGCCATAGCAATTCCTGTGGTTATTGTAGCGGCTTTTTTCATACTGAAGCTTGGCAAAGACAGCAGGGTTCAGTCAGACTCTGCCATTGCACTGGTATCATCGGTATCAATTGCAATAGGTGTCACCGTGACCTCCCTGAACGGCGGACTCAATACGGATGTATACAGCTATATGTTTGGAAGCATACTAGCCATGAGCAAAACAGATGTGTATATAAGCGTAGCATTATCCGTGGCGGTACTGATATTGTTTCTGTTCTTCTATCATAAGATATTTGCAATTACCTTTGACAGTGACTTTGCAAAGGCTACGGGAGTGAAAGCTGACCTGTACAATATGCTCATTGCCATTCTTACGGCTCTGACTATTGTTGTGGGAATGAGAATTATGGGAACTATGCTTATCTCAAGTCTTATTATATTTCCTACACTGTCAGCAACAAGCGTGGTAAAGGGTTTTCGAAAGGTGGTAATTCTTTCCGGAATCGTTTCAGTGATATGTTTTTTTGTGGGATTGTATAATTCCTACAGTTTCAATCTTCCGGTGGGAGCAAGTATAGTGCTTGCAAATTTTGTGGTTTTCTGTATACTTATGTTAGTAGGCAAGATAAGTAAATTATAGATTAATGTGAGAGAATATGTCATCATCCAACCGTATTTATATCGCAATTGACCTCAAATCCTTTTATGCTTCCGTTGAGTGTGTGATGCGCGGACTTGACCCGCTTACGACCAATCTGGTGGTGGCGGATGTGAGCAGAACGGAGAAGACAATATGCCTTGCTGTTTCCCCATCCCTGAAAACTTATGGGATACCGGGAAGGGCAAGGCTTTTTGAGGTTGTGCAGAAGATGAAGGAGGTCAACAGACAGCGGGCGATGGAGGCAGGGGGGAAGCTTGAAGGAAACTCCTGCAATGCTGTGGAGCTTAAGATTAATCCAAAGCTTAAGGCAGATTATATTGCTGCTCCGCCGAGGATGGCTTATTATATGGAGTGCAGCACGAAGATATATCAGATATATCTTCGTTTTGTTGCGCCTGAGGATATCCATGTGTATTCCATTGATGAGGTCATGATGGATGTCACGGACTATCTGGGCACTTATAAAATGACTGCCCGAGAGCTGGCAGTTAAGATGATGCGTACAGTTAAGGAGGAGACGGGAATTACGGCTACAGCCGGAATCGGAACGAACCTTTACCTGTGCAAGGTGGCCATGGATATCGTTGCCAAGCATGCCACTCCGGATGAGGACGGTGCGAGAATTGCACAGCTTGATGAAATGAGCTATCGTAGGCTGCTGTGGAACCATAAGCCACTTACTGATTTTTGGCGTGTGGGTCAGGGATATGCAAGGAAGCTTAATGAATATGGAATGTATACCATGGGCGATGTGGCGAGGTGCTCCATAGGCAGGAAAGATGAGTACTTTAATGAGGACTTGCTTTATAAGCTTTTTGGAATTAATGCCGAACTGCTGATTGACCATGCCTGGGGATGGGAACCCTGCACAATTGCCGATGTCAAGGCGTATAAGCCTGAGACCAACAGTATAAGCTCGGGGCAGGTACTTACATGCCCGTACACGGTAGATAAGGCAAAGCTTGTCGTGCGGGAGATGACGGATTTGCTGGTGTTAGACCTTGTGGACAAGGGGCTTGTCACCGACCAGCTTGTTCTTACAATCGGATATGATGTGGAGAACCTGACGAATCCTGAGATAGCTAAGGGATATAAGGGTCAGGTGGTGACAGACCGTTACGGGAGACGCATTCCCAAACATGCACATGGCACTGTCAATCTGCAAAAAAAGACCTCCTCTACAAAACTTATTATTGACGCTGCCATGGGTCTATATGATAAAATAATTAATGAAAGGCTTCTTGTAAGAAGAATCAATATAGCTGCCTGCAAGCTGGTAAGTGAAGATGAGGCGCAGAATGAGCAGGAATACACCCAGCTTGATTTATTTACAGATTATGAGCTTGTGGAGAAGCAGAAAAAGGAAGAGGAACAGCAGTTAAAAAGAGAGCGGCAGATGCAGCAGGCTGTCCTTGACATTAAGAAAAAATACGGCAAGAATGCCATACTTAAGGGCATGAATTTTGAAGAAGGTGCAACAGCTATTCAGAGAAACAGTCAGATAGGAGGGCATAAGGCGTAATGACAGGACGGGATAATATAAGGGATGTGGGAAGGTCAGCCTGCAATAAAGGAGACTATGACGATATAATTGATATGCCCCACCATGTATCCCCGGACAGACCGCATATGTCAATACACGACAGAGCGGCGCAGTTTGCTCCCTTTGCTGCACTCACAGGGCATGATGAGGCGGTGCGGAGAACTCAGGGACTTGTTGAGGATATGGTTGAAAACGAAATCGAGAAGGAAGATATTTTGTAACCGGAATTGAACAGCTATGATTTTTTCGGCGGTTTACAAAAAGGAGGATTCGATGAACATAGGAAGAACTTTGGGACTGGTGACGGGACTGGCATTGGGAGTACTCATTGCGTTAGTGGTTCTTAAATTAACCAAGACTAACGGCAGGATAAAATGTGAATATGATGAGAGGCAGGCACTCATAAGGGGGAAGGGCTATAAGCTCAGCTTTTTTATACTGCTTTTCTATATGGTGTTATATGGATTGACGACAGTGATGGAGATAAGGATTCCGGCAGACAATTTTGTTGTGATGATGGTGGGAGTGTGCCTGTCCGTGTCGGCACAGGTGATTTACTGTACATGGAATGAAGCTTATGTTTCATTGAATGAGAATCCAAGGAAGCTGATTATTGCATTTGTGCTTATAGCTTTGGTAAATATTGCAATGGGAGTGTCAAGCATTATTGAGGGAAAGGTTATTGTTGACGGCATACTCACTTTCCACTGCATTAATCTGGTGGCAGGAATTATGTGCCTGCTCGTAATTGCCTTTATTATACTGCGACGTCATTTGGCATCGGAAGAGGAATGAGGTATTAATTCAACATGAAAAATCTCAAATTAAAATCCGCAAGAGCTGCAATGGATTTGTCACAGCAGCAGCTTGCGGAGATGGTAGGAGTGTCAAGACAGACTATCAATGCGATTGAAAAGGGAGACTATAATCCCACTATCAATCTCTGCATAGCAATCTGTAAGACCTTAAATAAAACATTGGATCAGTTATTCTGGGAGGAATAGTAGGCTAACAGCAGGTCTACCATTCTTCCGTAGCTTTTCACGCCGTCAGTCTGGGCGTTCGCCTGCAGGTATGCATTGTTGACGGCATCTGCCACTTCGGCAACAGGAGTCTCAAATCTATCCCAATAATCACTATCATATTTGTAATCACGCATAATCTGGGAGTCCATGGTGCGGTACAGCTCCGTGTAGACGGAAGCACCACAGCTTGAATATACGCTGTTCAACACGTATACCAGCGCGTTCACTATGCCGCTGTATTGGAAATTCACATTGTCTGAGTGTATACAAGCGAGATATGCAATAAAGCCTGCCTCATCCTCACGCATAAAGCCACGAAGGTGGGACAGCTCATGGCACATGGTGTATGCCTTCACATAGTCGGGCACATCATTGTTGTAGTTGGCTTCAATTGTAAATGAGTATACACCGGTGATGAACTCATAGGACATCACCTTTGAAAAAAGTACGGGTTTAGGCTTAGGGTAGTAGCCGGAAAGCACCGGATATATCCCTCCCAGCTTCTTCATGGCGGCCACAGCTTCACTGCGTTCATCCGTATTGGCAAGGGAAAATATGGAGCCGTATCCTTCCAACTCAACAGTGTCGATATAGGGAACCAGAGCATTGGCTTCTGCTATAAGTGCTTCACAAAGCTCGATGAGTGCATCGGTGGAATATTTCTCTATGGTAAGCCCGGAGTAATAGGAAAAAGGTTTTCTATGGTAGTTAATTCCGCAGTTGAGTACAAAGACCATGGCAAGGGTAAGAAGCAGTGCCAGCACCCGGGCATACATTCTGCGTATACGCCCCCAGCTTCGCTTTATTATCAGATACACGGTGCGGTATAGTATAAAAAATAACAGAATAATTCCACATATAATCAGAAGCTCATATACCGAAAAAGGAAAAACAGACATAATCCTGCTGATTACAGCCTGCAGAACGTGGTAAATATGCGTTGAATACCACTCCGCAAAGTCGGGATTCCTGCGGGGGATCACGGAGAATACAATCGTCACGATGAGAGCTGTTGATATGTAAATATAGTATGCTATACGTCTTGGAGTAAAATATGCTTTTATTCTGTCCTTCATGTCTGACCTCGATTCACAATTCGTCTTAATAATGTAAATATAACCTATCCGCTTGACTTTTTGACTTTATAAGAATATATCATATTTGCTTCAATATAACAATGCATTTTTGTTGGTGTGAAAAGTAACCCGGAATTTCATGTCAATACATATTTATAAATTCTGTAGACAATATATTTTCAGTGTGCTAAAATGTTCACAAAGCATTTGACGGAATCATCCGGAATTAATTTCTATTACGACATATGTCGCTCTATACTCTTAAGGCTGCTGCTGTTTTCGTCAGCACAGGCTATTCATTTTAGGAATTTTCAATGCTTTTAATCACCAT
>CAMAKT010000143.1 GCA_945836135.1 uncultured Clostridia bacterium
ATCAGCTTGATACTTTGCTATGGGGATTAGAGGAAGAAAAAGAAATGCTGGTCAAAGATTTGGGAAAGGGGGATTTTTGATTTCTTTTCTAAATACACAGGACTTAATTTTACATATTACAAATATGACAGTTCGGATGAGTGCAGAAAGGATTTGTTGGACGGCGAAATTGACCTTATAGCTATGGTGCCGTACTATACCAATTGGGCTCAAAACAATAATATTGTTTTATCAAGCTGGTATATAAAATCGCCTTCATACTGCGTTAAGACGTCTAATAATATGGAAATAAAAAAAGTAGGAATTACTACTTCATTTTCTGTCGATGCGTATAATATTCCGGATAAGAGTATTCAGATGATTAATTATGATAATATTGCCTTTTGTCTTGATGCAATTAAGAACGAAGAGATTGATGCCGCATATATAAACGGTTACTCATGGATGTCCTATTCAGATAAGACAGCATATTCAATGCTTAAGGCGGAACAAAACGAGAAAGACCTGTTTTTTTCAGCAGGTTCCCGTGTAGACAATAACGAGGTAAACATTCTGAAAATAATTAATCATGCTATTACAGGAATGTCTTCTGAATTGATAAGAAGCAAGATTATAGGTGAACTGGTTTTTTCTGAGGAGAAAAGTGGAATACTCAGCAGATTTATAGTTACGTACCGCATACAGTTAAGTATGGTTGTGGTGGTTGCTTTTGTAGGATCAATAACCTTGATTATTCTCAACAGCAGAAAAAAGAAAGAAATTCTTGAGAAACTGGCCTACACTGATCCTGTGACAGGAAGAGCAAATCAGCCTAAGTTCTACATTGAAGCTGAAAAAAAGCTTCAATACAAGGACACCAAGTATGCTATTGGATATGTTAATATCAAGAATTTCAAATATATTAATGATTTTTATGGAAGAGATCAGGGCGATACGGTTCTTAATGTTATATCTCATATGCTTGATGATATGATGCAGCCTGACGGAATCTACGCAAGATTCTCAGCGGACAGGTTCGTATTTCTGGTACCATATATAGATTATGAGACACTGAAATATAATTTTGAGAATTACATCGCAGAGGTAGAAATCAGTATATCCGGTTATAAGGATACGGTCACCATTAAAAGTACATGCGGTATATATCTTGTGGGAGATGATGATGAAAGTGTCAGGGATATGGTTGATAAGGCGGCGATTGCGGAAAAACTTGCCAAGGACGACAGTAATAATAATTCAGTTGTTCTTTATGACAAGAAGCTTAATGAGCAGTTTGTGAAGAATCAGGAAATGACAGCAAGCATGAAGAAAGCACTTGATAATGAGGAATTTGTTGTCTATCTGCAGCCAAAGGTGGGCATCGACACAGAAAAGCCTGTAGGGTGTGAGGCACTGGTGCGTTGGATATCTCCGGAGAAGGGATTTATTCCGGTGGGCGATTTCGTACCGCTTTTTGAAAAGAACGGATTTATCACCAATGTGGATTTCTATGTTTTGGAGCAGGTATGCAAAATGCTGCGCAGACGTCTGGATGCGGGACTTCCGGTATTTCCGGTAAATGTTAACCAGTCAAGATTGCATGTAAATAACAGGATGTATCTTAGCCTGCTGCAGGATATGCTCAATAAGTATGATATACCTATGAATCTGGTTGTCTTTGAGATAACGGAAAGTGCATTTATCGAAGATTCGCAATCCATGATTGCGCTAATCAATAAGATGAAGGCGATGGGCTTCCAGTTCTCGATGGACGACTTCGGAAGCGGATACTCATCATTTAATCTGTTAAAGGACATGAATGTGGACGAGCTTAAGATTGATAGGGAATTCCTTGAGAGCACAGAAGATTCCACTAGAAGCAGATATATTATTGAGCGGATTGTTCAGATGGCGCATGGCCTTGATATCCGTGTGGTTTGCGAGGGCGTTGAGAGAAAGGAACAGGTTGAATTCCTAAGAGATATTGAATGTGATATAATACAGGGATATTATTATTCCAAGCCGATGCCGATGGATGAGTATGAGAAGTATCTGCTTCAGTTTGAGAATGAATCACAGGCGTAGGCAATCAGTAATATAAAGGAGCGCAATTTCTATGAAAATCAGTGAAAAATATGCGGATTATATTTTGGAAGAGACCAGAAAAATACTGGCTATTGACAGTCCCTCAGGCTATACGGGAAATGTTGCCGAATATATTATAAAGGAGTATGAGAAACTGGGTTATAAGGCAGTGATGACCGTCAAGGGCGGTGTCCTTGTTGATTTGGGCGGTGAAAATGCAGAGGATGCTGTGATGCTTGACACCCATATTGATACTTTGGGTGGTATGGTGTCTGCAGTTAAGGACAACGGATGCTTAAGGATTGTACCGATTGGAGGTCTTAATGCCAATAATGCCGAAGCTGAGAATGTACGGGTTGTTACAAGGAACGGAAAGGTCTATACTGGCGTGTTTCAGCTTGATAATGCGTCCGTTCATGTCAATAAGGAGTACAGCGAGAAGAAGAGAGCCTTTGACTGTATGGAAGTACTGCTTGATGAGATGACCTCAAGCAGGGAACAGACTAAGGCGCTGGGAATAGATGTGGGAGACATTGTATGTTTTGACCCGAGAACAGTTATTACGCCGTCAGGATATATTAAGAGTCGTTTCCTCGATGATAAGCTCAGTGTCGGAATACTTCTCGGATTTGCAAAATATCTAAAGGATAAGAAAATTGTGCCTAAGCGCAAGCTCTATCAGCATGTCACTGTGTATGAAGAAGTAGGACACGGAGCTGCAGCTACGGTTCCTGAGGGTGTGAAAGAAATAATCTCTGTGGACATGGGGTGCGTAGGAGACGGCTTGCAGTGTAAGGAGACTCGAGTTTCCATATGTGCCAAGGACAGTGCAGGCCCTTATAATTACGATGTTGTGACGGCACTTGTAAATGCAGCTAAGGACAACGGCATAGACTATGCACTTGATATTTATCCATTCTATGGTTCGGATGTTGACGTTACGCTCAAATCAGGTCACGATGTACGCCACGGTCTCATCGGCGCAGGCGTGTACGCATCCCATGGCTATGAGAGAAGCCATCGCCTCGGAGCATTTAATACCATGAAGCTTCTGGCAGCTTATCTTGCATAGTGCGTGAGGGCGACGCTAATGTATCTGAGGAGTGGGGAATAGTATGACTTTATTACAATTAAAATATGCAATAACCATAGCCGATTGCGGTTCCATGAATGAGGCAGCCAAACGTCTGTATCTGTCACAGCCCAGCCTTTCCGAGACGGTTATGAGTCTTGAAGAGGAGCTTGGACTGGAACTGTTTATAAGGACGAACCGCGGAATTAAGACAACTGCCGAGGGTGAGGAATTCTTAGGCTACGCAAGACAGGTAGTGGAGCAGTATCAGCTTCTGGACGATAAATATATAAGCAAAACCAAGAGTCGCAAGAAATTCGGTGTGTCCATGCAGCATTATACCTTTGCGGTAAAGGCATTTGTGGAACTGGTAAAGCAGTTTGGATTTGAAGAGTATGAGTTTGCTGTAAGAGAGACTAAGACCGGAGAAGTTATTGAGGATGTTAAGAACTTCAAGAGTGAAGTCGGTATTCTCTACCGCAATGAATTTAACAGTAAGGTTTTAGGTAAGATATTAGAGCGCAACGAGCTGGAGTTCCATGAACTCTTTACCTGCAATACTTGTGTATATCTGTGGAACGGTCATCCTCTTGCAGGACAGGAGAAGATAACTATGGCGGAGCTTGAGGAATACCCGTGCCTGTCCTTTGAACAGGGACTTAACAGCTCCTTTTTCCTGTCGGAGGAGGTACTAAGCACATATCACTACAAGCGTCTTATTAAGATTAACGACAGAGCAACAGCACTCAACTTAATGATTGGAATGAATGCATATACCCTGTGTTCGGGTATCATCTGTGAGGAACTTAATGGCAGCGATTACTGTGCCGTGCCTCTTGCAGAGGACGAAAAGATGACCATCGGATATATTGCCCACCGTGGTGTCAATCTCTCACCATTGGGGCGCAGGTATATAGATGAATTGATTAAGTACAGGGATAAGGTGATGTAAAAATACATTACTTATATACCAGCACGACAATTAAAAAACACCTATCCACTTTGATATAAAAGGGATAGGTGTTTTTTAATTGTTACAAGGATTAATAACTATGCTTCACTGTACATGTCATTGTATATAAGTTCCGTAATATATTCCAGATAGTCATCTGCAAGTTCCGGATATTCGTCGGAAATCTGTTTTTCGATGAAATGATAACGTAAATCCCATTGTTCGTAGTTGGAGTTATCTTCGCTTATGCCGCAGGCATTGTCAATTCCCTCTGTTGTATACAACTCATGGAAAGACGAGCATATCTGTCCCGTCAGGGCTTCCTCTGCTGCAGCTTCTTTCTTGTAACGGGAGGCATTTTTCGCAGAAACAATTCCAACGATAATAAAAATAACAAACAATGCGCCCATTACTGTGCTGGTGAGTATCTTCGAGAAAGTCGTAAGATTAAAATCAATTACACCGACAATGTGGAGCAGAACCAGTACTGCGCCTACGCCACCCACCAGAAGAAAAGTCATGGCGCTGGACTTATTATCCTCATAGCGGGAACGCTTTGGAACATAGGCAAGAGTATGTTTCACAGACTCTTCAGAAGAACTTTCCTCACCGGATTCCCCGTTATTATCGGAGCCATTAATATTATCGGAGTCATTAACTACCGCAGTATCATTTTCCTCATATACAGGATATTCCCCCGCACTTTCTTCACTTAGTTTATTATCAATATCATCGCTATAGCTCATGTCAGCCGTAAGACTCTCCACAAGCTCGCTGCCACAGTCGGCACATACAGTAATTCCTTCACGGTATTCATTTTTGCATTTAGGACACCACATATTTCCCTCGCTTCTGCACCTTGCAGGGTGCAATTTTTTGATGTATGAAGCAAGTATAACATATATCCGATAAGAATAACAGAAATTTCTGGGAAATTATATTTGTTTATGTTAAGATGTATATATAAAACAACGTTGCGGAATGGAGAGTACCATGAAGATTACAATTATCGCGGTTGGCAAGGTTAAGGAGAAATTCTATCGTGATGCAATAGATGAGTTTACGAAGCGCCTGTCAAGGTACTGTAAGCTGGAGATTGTAGAGGTGACGGATGAGAAGACACCTGATAATGCATCCCCGGCGGAGGAGCTTAAGATTAAGGCAAAGGAGGGGGACAGAATACTGGCATCAATTCGGGATGATATGTATGTCATAGCCCTTGCTATTGAAGGAAAGCAGCTCTCATCGGTTGAGCTGGCTGACAAAATTAATCAGCTCGGCATATCGGGGAAAAGCTCCATAGCCTTTGTAATCGGCGGTTCACTGGGACTTGACGGAAGAGTTCTCGCCAGGGCGGATTACAAGCTCAGCTTTTCCCCTATGACATTCCCACACCAGCTCATGAGAGTCATTCTGTTGGAGCAGATTTACAGGTCATATAGAATTATATCCGGGGAACCATATCATAAGTAAGCCGTTTTACTTACAAGCTTGCGATTCCCTTTTCTATCTTCTGTAAAATTTCCTGATATTCATTTAATAAACTATCGTGCTCCTGTTGTACATAATCCAGTCGGTCTTCTTTAACAGCCATTTCCAGGGCTTTGGCATGCTTTGATAATTTGTCTGCACCAATGGAAAGAGAAGTGCTCTTCAGGGAATGCATGCAAATACAATACTGTTTCCAATCCTGTTGTGCATAAGCTTCCAGGATAGGTGAAATTTTATTATTATCAAGATATGTTTTTAACATTTCCAGATAGAAATCTTCACTGTCGCCACAGTACATTATGCCGGCTTTGGTATCAAGAAAATCGAAAACTTTTTCCACATTTTTTTCCTTAGCAGGAAGAGGCGCTTCTTTCGCATCCAATATGTACTCTTTAGGAAGATACTTTCTAATTATATCCAGCAATTGATTTCTCTGAACCGGTTTTGACAAATAGGCGGAAAAGCCTTCTTGTAAATATTTTTCACGAATACCCACAATGGCATTAGCAGTCAGCATAATGACCGGTGTTTCTGTATTTAGGTTATCTTTCAGTTGCTTCATGGCTTGGAAGGTTTCTAAGCCGTCCATCTGTGGCATCATATGATCCAGAAAAATTATATGATATTTCTTAGAGCGGACCATTTCAAGAGCTTTATAGCCATTGGAAACAGTATCAATTTGTAACTGTGTTTGCTTCAGCAATCCGCAGAATACCTTTAAATTCATATCTACATCATCTACGACCAGTATTTTACCTTCCGGAGCAATCAGAGCTTCTTCGGTTTGCGGTACTTCACGTATTTTGGTGTCCATTTTGAGAGAGAATTTGCCTGCGTGAGAATCATCAACAATATTTTGCGGAATCTCTACTTTAAACACAGAACCTTTTCCGTATTCGCTATCTACCGTGATGGAGCCCTGCATTAATTTAACAATCTGCATGGTAATCGCAAGTCCCAGACCGGTTCCTTCAATGTTTCGATTTCTTTTTTCATCCACTCTTTGAAAAGAATTGAACAGTTTTTCACAATTTTCTTTTGTAATACCGATTCCGGTATCCTGTACGCTTATTTGCAGTAATAATTGATTGCATTCAAGACGTTTACCTTGTACGGACATATGTATACTACCTTCTTGGGTATACTTCACAGCATTCGATAGTAAATTCACTAAGACCTGGCGCAGACGCACTTCGTCACCGTACAATTTACATGGAAGAGTAGTATCGTTATCAAGAATGAATTCAAGTCCTTTTTCCTCTGCCTTTCTGGCAATCATATTATAGGAATCTGAAATAAGCTGAGGTAGCTCGTAATCTACGGGAAGTATTTCCATCTTTCCGGATTCGATTTTTGAAAAATCAAGGATATAATTAATTAAGGATAAAAGGGTT
>CAMAKT010000144.1 GCA_945836135.1 uncultured Clostridia bacterium
AATTATATTATATATGATTTTAACAAAACTTTGTGGGGGCGTGGCACCACATTATACGATATCAATAAGCTGCGCAGAAATGAGGATACATAAATGGAACATAGTAAGAAATATGCATGGACATGGAAGGTTAAGCCGGAGTGCGTTGATGAATATGTTAAGATGCACATGAATCCATGGCCGGAGATAATGGAGGAGCACACAAAGGCAGGCTATCGTAATTATTCCATTTTTCAGAATGGCAACCAGTTCTTCTACTGTTTTGAATGTGATGACATTAAGTATGCAAATGAATATATCGCCAAGAGTGAGGCTTGCAACCGCTGGAATGCAATAACATCCAAGATGGTTGAGGGTTCATTCGATTTCAACGAGGAAGAACCTATTAAGTTTATGCCGGAAGTATTTTATCTTAAGTAATCGGCGGAAGTATAGCAGGATGTAGGGCTGTCCATCTTTATTGATGGACAGCCCTTTTTTTTTATTGTATAATATTATAATAAATAGGTAATTGCACAACTGTTCAGTGATTAATTTGAGTTTTGCAATTACCTAATGAAACGGAGGCAGTTAATATGTGGGCATATCAGAGCACTTTTTACCAGATTTATCCCTTGGGCTTTTGCGGGGCGCCATTTGAGAATGATGGGAGATTAGAGCATAGAATACTGAAGGTTATGGACTGGATACCGCATATTAAGAGGTTAGGGACAACAGCGGTGTATTTTTCACCGGTGTTTGAATCCGATACCCACGGTTATAACACCAGGGATTATAAGAAGATAGATGTAAGACTGGGAAACAATGAAGACTTTAAGCAGGTGTGTGAAGCGCTGCATGAGCAGGGAATCAGGGTTGTGTTGGACGGCGTGTTCAACCATGTCGGTCGCGGATTTTACCAGTTTGTGGATGTGGTTAAGAACAGGGAGAATTCGCCTTACCTTTCATGGTTTAACATTAATCTCGGAGGAAATTCCAATTACAACGACGGTCTGTGGTATGAGGGCTGGGAGGGTAATTATGATTTGGTCAAGCTCAATCTTAGGAACGAGGATGTAATTAACCTTATTTTTGATGCAGTAAGGTACTGGGTAGAATACTTCGGGATAGACGGATTAAGGCTGGATGTGGCCTACTGTCTTGATATGGATTTTGTAAAAAGGCTGCGCAGGTTTACGGATGAATTGGGAAGAGAGAGGGGAAAGGAAATTTTCCTTGTGGGTGAGATGCTGCATGGTGATTATAACCGTATGGTTAATGATGATATGCTACATTCCTGCACAAATTATGAGTGTTATAAGGGGTTGTATTCCAGCTTTAACAGTATGAATATGTTTGAAATCAACCATTCCTTGAACAGACAGTTCGGAAATGAGAACTGGTGTATCTACAGAGGCAAGCATATGTTGTCCTTTGTGGACAATCATGATGTTACCAGGATTTCCAGCAACTTGAGTAATGAGAGGCACCTGCCGTTAATATATGCACTTATGTTCGGAATGCCGGGAATTCCATGTGTGTACTATGGCAGCGAATGGGGTGCTAAGGGGTGTAAGAGCGATGGGGATGCGGCGCTAAGACAGAGCTATGATACTCCGCAGTGGAATGAGCTGACAGAATATATAAGCAGGCTTGAGGAGGCTAAGAAAAACAGTAATGCACTTAATTTCGGAGGCTTTCGTTCGGTAGTGCTTACGAACAGGCAGTGCATTTTTGAGCGGAGAACCGATGATGAACGTGTACTTGTGGCAGTCAATGCCGACGAGCAGAGTTACATGGCACATTTTGATGCAGGCTGCGGAAGGGCAGTTGACCTTATAAGCGGCAGGGAGCATGACTTCGACGGCGGAAGTGAATTGGAGCCGTATTCGGCATATTATTGGAAATGTGAGTGTTAGGAGGATTACATGGACAGCAATTTTCAGAAGATGAAACGTCTTTTTCTTAAGCAGAGTTATCTGGATGCATGGGAGGTTTATAGGAATTCCATGGAGGATGAGAATGCCTGCCTGTGGGACTATATTATCCTGACTGCGTCAAATGAATTGCAGGCGGAGGCTTTCCGCAAGGAAATATCCTGCCGTATGGATAAGGGAGTAATTCCTGACAAAGTTCATTATGCGGTAATTCCTGACCCGGAGGGGAAGAGAGTGGGTTCCGGCGGTGCTGCGTTCAATGTTATGCGTTATCTGGCTGATATAGAAGGACCTGATTTTGTAAATAAGAGAATAATGGTAATTCATTCGGGTGGTGACAGCAAGCGTGTACCGCAGTACAGTGTGTGCGGCAAGCTTTTCTCACCTGTTCCGAGGCAGCTCCCGGACGGAAGAATGTCCACACTTTTCGATGAATTCCTGATTGCCATGGCAGGTGTGCCGGGAAGAATTGAGTCAGGCATGCTGACTCTTTCCGGTGATGTCATGTTGCTGTTTAATGTGCTTCAGATGGATTTTCAGTTTCATGGTGCAGCGGCAATATCCATCAAGGAGTCGGTGGAGACGGGAAAGGACCATGGTGTCTTTTTAAATGACGGACATGGATATGTGGACCGTTTCCTTCATAAGCAGACAAAGGAACAGCTTGCAAGCCTTGGTGCAGTCAATGCACAGGGCAATGTTGACCTCGATACAGGTGCTATAATGTTTGACAGCGATTTGCTGACAGCATTATGGACGCTTATCAGCACTGACGGAATGTTTGACGGCAGCAAGTTCCAACGTTTTGTAAACGAGAAATCAAGAGTAAGCTTCTACGGAGATTTCCTCTATCCGCTTGCCAAGTCATCCACTCTGGAGGAGTTCTATGTTCAGGCACCGGAGGGTGAGTTCAACGATGAACTTACAGAGTGCAGAACCGAAATCTGGGATGCACTTCATGAATTTGACATGAAGCTTATTTGCCTTGCTCCCGCAGAATTTATTCATTTCGGGACTACGGAGGAGCTGTGGCGTCTTGAAACACAGGAGCTGGGAAACTATGAGCATCTTGGCTGGACGGGCAGGGTGTGCTCCGACTATCAGGGAGATGCACCACTCAGCATTATTAACGGACATATAGATGATGACGTAATTACTGAGGGCCCGGCATATATTGAGAACTGTGTGATAGGAAAGAATGTCACATTAGGTGAAAATGTAATTTTATCGGGTCTTAACATAAGCGATATCACGATTCCGTCGGAATGCTGTATGCATCAGGTAAGACTGTTAAACGGCTGCTATGTTGTACGAGTGTATGACCGTCATGATAATCCAAAGGCTAAGGATGCATTCCTTGGAACGGATTTATATGAATTTATTGCGAAAATGGGACTTACCCCTGAAGAGGTATGGGACAGCACCGAGGACGGACACTTGTGGAATGCTAAGCTGTACCCGGAATGTCATCATGCCTCCGAGGCTGTCGAGTGGGCATGCCGAATGAAGCGCATTGCGACCGGAGAGATTAGCGCTGATGAATACAATGCAGAATACAAAAAGCTTACTCGACATAGCCTGCTTAGCAGCTTTGCCGGGGCGGATGCGGTGGATGCAATTACAGCCAAGTTCGGTCTTACGGAGCTAGTAAAGGCATACAGCTTTATTAATATGCTCAAAAAGAAATCCGGATACGAGGAGGCACTTTCGGTTTATAAGGAGAGCACCATCTCAAATCAGGAATTTGAACTCCTTCTTTCTTGTCTTGCAAAATGCAGTTATTCCGAGAAAATGAGGGCATATCTTGCACTATCCAAATATATGAAAACCAAGGGAATCAAATTCCTCTATAATTGGGAGGAACTGTCAGCCCACGCCATGGAGAATATGTGTTTTGAAACCCTGTCGGATACCTTAAGGGAAGGTTGCCGTATCAAGGAATATTCGGGCAGGATTGCCTGTGATGAGGCGGAGATAAAGCTTCCGGTGCGTGTGAACTGGGGCGGAGGCTGGACGGATACCCCTCCATACTGCAATGAGAACGGTGGAATAGTACTTAATGCGGCACTGCTGGTCAATGGAAAACGTCCGGTCTGCGTGGTTGTGCGCAGAATAGATAAGCTTCATGTGGAGTTTGAGAGTGAGGACATAGGTGTAAAGGGTTCTACTGATGATATTGGAGAGATACGGGACTGCAATAATCCCTATGATTATTTTGCCCTTCACAAGGCAGCACTTATTGCCTCGGGAGTTATACCGTCCGAGGGGGATATTACGCTTGATGAAGTGTTGTCAAGGCTCGGCGGTGGAATATATATTTCAACAAAGGTTATAGGAATTCCAAAAGGTTCGGGGCTTGGAACCAGCAGTATTCTTGCAGGAGCTGCCATTAAGGCACTGTGGCAGTTCATAGGTAAAGAATACACTGAAAATGAGCTTTATGAAACTGTTTTAATTATGGAACAGCTTATGAGCACAGGAGGCGGCTGGCAGGACCAGGTAGGAGGTCTGTCCGACGGAATTAAATACATTACCACGCAGCCGGGAATAAGTCAGAATATTAATGTGGAGCATATTACGATACCTGACGCGATGAAAATGCAGCTTAATGAGCGTTTTGCAATTATATATACAGGACAGCGCAGGCTTGCGCGTAATCTTTTAAGAGAGGTTGTGGGCAATTATATAATCGGGCGTAAAGAAACCTTGTATGCGTTGTCGGAGATGAAAAAGGTTGCGGCTCAGATGAAGGAATCATTACGGGCGGGAAGCATGGAGCAGTTTATATGTGAGCTTAACCACCACTGGGAACTGTCTAAAATGCTTGACCACGGTGTGACCAACACCTGCATAGAGCAGATTTTTGCTACCTGTGAGGAACTGATAGATGCGAAGTTCATAGCCGGTGCAGGAGGAGGCGGCTTTCTTCAGGTTGTTTTGAAGGAGGGCGTTACCAAGGCACAGCTCGATGAACATCTGCAGAACGTATTTCAGGGGACGGGCGTTGCCGTGTGGGATTCGACTTTCGTGTGGTGATATATAATAGACATAGGTAATTGCGAAACTCCCATATAATAGACATAAAGGAAGGACAGCTTGGTTATGGAAAAGAAATTGTTTGTGCTCAAGGAGAGCAGGGGGACGGCTCTTCGTGAGGTATTGCATATGGCATGGCCGGCAGTGTGCGAATCTTTTTTTGTTGCGCTGGCAGGACTTATTGATTCATTTATGGTAAGCGGAATAAGCTCTCAGGCAGTGGCGGCAGTAGGGCTTACAACACAGCCGAAATTCATGGGTTTGTCACTGTTTGTAGCAACAAATGTGGCTGTGTCGGCTTTGATTGCAAGGCGCAGGGGTGAGAAGAACAAAGAGGATGCAAACAGAATACTTTGTGTAGCCTTGTTCTTTATTATCCTGGCATCAGTGGTCGTATCGGTGCTTATGGTGACTACTGCTGATCCGATTATCAGATTCTGTGGCTCAGACGAGTCAACACATAGTGATGCGGTGCTGTATTTTAGAATTATCATGGGATGTACAGTTTTTAATGTGATTTCCATGGGCATTAATGCGGCACAGCGTGGTGCGGGCAATACCGTAATTGCCATGAAGACCAATCTGACTTCAAGTATTGTGAATATTATTGGCAATTATCTTCTGATTGGAGGACATCTAGGCTTTCCGGC
This sequence comes from uncultured Clostridia bacterium, assembly GCA_945836135.1. Taxonomy (GTDB): domain Bacteria; phylum Bacillota; class Clostridia; order Lachnospirales; family Lachnospiraceae; genus CAG-882. The sequence goes on from CAMAKT010000144.1 coordinate 5,603, forward strand.
TCTTGGTATAGCGGGAGCCGCCATTGCCACGGTATTTGGTACATTTGTTGCCTGCATCATGAGTGTTCTTTCACTGTTCAAAAAGGACAATTTTGTGAGCCTGCCTTATATTTTCTGCGCTAAAATCAAGCCGTCGCTCAAGTCCTTCTTAAGCATCGTGAAACTGGGGTACTCGGTATTTATTGAGCAGATATTGATGCGTGTGGGCTTTATGTCAACGGCTATTATGGCTGCGGGGATGGGAATGTATGCCATGTCGGCACATCAGGTGGGCATGAATATCTTAAGTGTTTCTTTTTCCTTCGGTGACGGAATGCAGGTCGCTGCGGTGGCGCTTATAGGGCGCAGTCTTGGTGAGCGCAATCCTGATAAGGCAAAGATGTACGGAAAGCTGTGCAGAAGAATAGGACTGTGTATTTCCATATGTCTTGCTGTACTGTATTTTTTCGGAGGAGAGGCACTTTACAGGATGTTCTTTGACGAGCCGGAAATTGTTGCTTACGGAGTGAGCATTATCCGTGTCATGATTTTCATTGTGCTGTTCCAGATATCACAGGTTATTTATATGGGCTGCTTAAGGGGTGCCGGAGATACTACCTATACGGCTGTTGCTTCCACAATCAGTGTGACCATAATCCGTACCGGAGTATCATATCTGTGCGGCTTTGTGTTTGGCTGGGGCATGGTGGGAATATGGCTTGGAATAGTGGCAGACCAGCTCTCAAGATTCCTCTTCGGCTCCATCAGATTTGCGATGGGTAAGTGGACGAAAATTAAGATATAAAAACAGAATCAGGGTGTCAAAACATGCAATTTTACGCTATGAGTGCAGATTGTGTTATATTTATGCACGTCAGTTCCGATGTACGAAGCTAAGATGTTCTAGAAACTCTGGAAGACATTATCATCGTTCGCCACCGATGCAAAGCAGACATCCGTGTCCGCATTGCATCTTTTCTAAGGCAAAAGAATTTTGCCTTTGCATCCAATGCTGGAAATGGCTATGTTGCGTAGCAGAGTTTCAAGAACATCTAAGCTTCTCCCATAAGTCACTGCCATGTATAAATATAACACAATATGCACACCAAAGTTGTTGCTGCATGTTTTGACACCCTAACCAAATTTATGAACAAAAATATGTATTGACATATTCAAGGAGCGGGTATATATTATTTTTAACAGTAAATCCTAGCAAAACACTAGGAATATTATTTAGCTGTTACCATGGAGGACAGATTATTATGAGCAAGCCATTTATTTATATGGATAATGCAGCCACCACAAGGGTACTTCCGCAGGTACTTGAGGAGATGCTGCC
>CAMAKT010000145.1 GCA_945836135.1 uncultured Clostridia bacterium
TTCAGGTTGCCGATGGCATTGCCCGTGTCCACGGACTGGCAAAAGCCATGCAGGGTGAGCTTTTGGAATTCCCGGGAGATGTGTACGGCATGGTACTTAACCTTGAGGAGGATAATGTCGGTGCCGTTTTGCTCGGAGATAACAAGAGTATTAACGAGGGTGACACTGTTAAGACCACGGGACGAGTTGTCGAGGTGCCTGTAGGTGATGTGATGATTGGCCGTGTAGTTAATGCACTTGGACAGCCAATCGACGGCAAGGGACCTATTCAGACAGACAAGTACCGCAAAATCGAGAGAGTGGCATCGGGCGTTATTTCAAGAAAGGCAGTAGATACACCTCTGCAGACAGGTATCAAGGCTATAGATGCCATGGTTCCTATCGGAAGAGGACAGCGTGAGCTTATTATCGGAGACCGTCAGACAGGTAAGACGGCTATTGCCATTGATACAATTATTAACCAGAAGGGACAGGGGGTGTACTGCATTTATGTCGCTATAGGACAGAAAGCATCCACCGTTGCCAACATTGTTAAGACCTTAGAGGAGAATGGGGCGATGGATTACACCACGGTTGTTGCGTCAACAGCCAGTGAGCTTGCTCCTTTACAGTACATTGCACCGTATTCGGGCTGTGCTATCGGAGAGGAATGGATGGAGGCAGGCAGGGATGTACTTGTTGTCTATGATGACTTAAGTAAGCATGCAGCGGCATACCGTACACTTTCATTGCTTCTTAAGCGTCCGCCTGGACGAGAGGCTTATCCGGGAGATGTATTCTACCTGCACTCAAGACTTCTTGAGCGTGCAGCCAGATTGTCGGATGAGCTGGGAGGAGGTTCACTTACCGCACTTCCTATTATCGAGACACAGGCAGGCGACGTATCGGCATACATTCCGACCAATGTAATTTCCATTACTGATGGTCAGATTTACTTAGAGACAGAGATGTTCAACTCCGGTTTCCGTCCGGCAATCAATGCGGGCCTTTCCGTTTCGCGAGTTGGTGGTGCAGCGCAGATTAAGGCTATCAAGAAGATTGCGGCCCCAATCAGAACCGAGCTTGCACAGTACAGAGAGCTTGCCGCCTTTTCACAGTTCGGCTCAGAGCTTGACGCCGACACCAAGGAGAAGTTAGCACAGGGCGAGAGAATCAAGGAGGTTCTTAAGCAGCCTCAGTACAAGCCTATGCCGGTTGAGTATCAGGTGTTGATTATTTATGCCGTTACCAAGAAGTTCTTAATTGACATACCTACGGACTCCATACAGAGATTTGAATCAGAGTTCTTTACATTTATCGACACCAAGTACCCTGAGATTCCACAGGATATCAAGGACACCAAGGTGCTGTCTGAGGAGAATGAAAAGAAGCTTGTTGACGCTATCAATGAGTTCAAGAAACAGTTCAAATAGGCTGACAGGAGGACATTAGTATGGCATCAATGAGAGATATAAAAAGGCGTAAGGAGAGTATTCAGAGCACCGGTCAGATTACCAAGGCAATGAAGCTTGTTGCCACGGTTAAGCTCCAGAAAGCAAGAGCCAAGGCTGAGAATTCCAAGCCGTATTTTGATGCTATGTACAAGGCAGTCACCACAATGCTGGCTAAGAGCGGTCATGTGAATCACAAGTACCTGAACAATTCAGGTACGGGCAAAAAGGCAGTGATTCTCATTACCTCCAACAGAGGTCTGGCAGGCGGGTACAATACCAATATCATCAAGCTGGTTACCGGCAGCGGTATTGCCAAGGAGGATATGCTTGTGTACTCCATAGGGCGTAAGGGTAAGGATTTCCTTACAAGACGCGGCTACCGGATTAAGGCAGATTACTCGGACGTAATCAACGAGCCTATGTACAGGGATGCCATGGACATCGCTCAGGATGTGCTGAATGCATACATGGCGGGAGAGATAAGTGAAATCTATCTTGCATATACCTGCTTTATGAATACGGTAAGCCAGGTGCCTGTATTTATCAAGCTTCTTCCGGTAAGCGCAGATGATGTGCAGATAGAAGAAGATGGAGATATGGCTGTTATGGAGTATGAGCCGGAGGAGCAGGAGACTCTTGATATCATCATTCCTAAGTATGTGAGCAGCCTTATATATGGTGCATTGGTTGAGTCCGTTGCCAGTGAGAACGGAGCGCGTATGACTGCCATGGACAATGCAACCAGCAACGCTGATGAGATGATTGACAAGCTTGCTCTTCTTTACAACAGAGCAAGACAGGGCTCTATCACACAGGAATTAACAGAGATTATTGCCGGAGCGAATGCTATTTCATAGCTCTGATGAGCATTATAACGCAGTTTATTTACTATATTAACAGTTGAAGGAGTGAGACAATGGCCGAAAAGAATATAGGCAGGATTACTCAGGTTATCAGTGCGGTGCTTGATATTAAGTTCCCGGATGGACATCTTCCGGAGATTCTCAACGCGATTACAATTGACCGCGGCAATGGTGAGAAGCTCACGGCGGAGGTATCGCAGCATCTTGGTGATGACACTGTAAGATGTATTGCCATGGGTTCAACAGATGGCCTTGTCAGAGGAATGGAGGCAGTCGATACCGGCGCGCCTATTACCGTTCCGGTTGGCGAGAACACGCTTGGACGTATATTTAACGTTCTGGGTGAGGCGATTGATAATAAGCCGGCACCGGAGAATGTATCATATTTACCTATTCACAGAAAGGCCCCGGCCTTTGATGAGCAGTCCACACAGACTGAAATCCTCGAGACGGGAATCAAGGTTGTAGACCTGCTGTGTCCATACCAGAAGGGTGGAAAAATCGGACTCTTCGGTGGTGCCGGTGTTGGTAAGACAGTTCTTATTCAGGAGCTTATCCGTAACATTGCCACAGAGCACGGCGGATATTCTGTATTCACAGGTGTAGGTGAGCGTACCAGAGAGGGTAATGACCTGTACCATGAGATGACCGAATCAGGAGTTATCAACAAGACAACCATGGTATTCGGACAGATGAACGAACCGCCTGGAGCGAGAATGAGAGTGGGTCTTACAGGACTTACCATGGCAGAGTATTTCCGTGACCATGGCGGAAAGGATGTATTGTTATTCATTGACAATATCTTCCGATTCACACAGGCAGGTTCCGAGGTATCAGCGCTTCTTGGACGTGTTCCTTCTGCCGTAGGTTACCAGCCTACCCTGCAGACAGAGATGGGTGCACTTCAGGAGAGAATTACATCCACCAAGAACGGTTCCATTACATCGGTGCAGGCTGTATATGTGCCTGCGGACGACCTTACCGACCCGGCACCGGCCAATACATTTGCCCATCTTGACGCTACCACCGTACTTTCAAGAAGCATTGTAGAGCTTGGTATTTACCCGGCAGTTGACCCTCTTGAATCCACATCAAGAATTCTTGACCCGCGTATCGTAGGCGAGGAGCACTACAAGGTTGCAAGAGCGGTTCAGGAGATTCTTCAGAAATACAAAGAGCTTCAGGATATCATTGCTATTCTTGGTATGGACGAGCTGTCAGAGGATGACAAGCTGGTTGTTGCAAGAGCAAGAAAGGTACAGAGATTCCTTTCACAGCCATTCTTCGTTGCAGGACAGTTTACCGGACTGGAAGGACGTTATGTTCCGGTTGCAGATACAATACAGGGCTTTAAGGAGATTATCGAAGGAAAGTATGATGACATTCCTGAGAGCTACTTCCTTAACTGTGGTGGTATCGAGGATGTACTTGCCAAGGTTGGTAAATAACCCTACGGGAGTTGATTAGATGGCGGATAAATTATTTGAATTGAGAATAATTACCCCTGACAGACCGTTTTATGAGGGCAATGTAAGGATGGTAGAGTTAAATACCAGCGAGGGACAGATTGGCGTATATGCCGACCATGCCCCGGTGGCAATGATACTATCTCCGGGGGTTGCCAGAATCCACGAGGAGGACGGAACTGTCAAGGAGGCAGCGCTCCACTCCGGATTTCTCGAAATCGGAAAGAAGAGTGTGATGGTGCTTGCCGAGATTGCCGAGTGGCCGGATGAGATTGATTTCAACAGGGCCGAGGAGGCAAGAATAAGAGCCGAGCGCAGGTTAGCTTCAAGAGATGGCGAGATTGATATTGCCAGAGCGGAGTTCGCCCTGAAAAAGGCGCTTACAAGAATTGAACTTAAGCATTGATTATACTATTATAAAAGACAGCGTAAAAGGCATTTGGGCTTTTTGCGCTGTCTTTTTTTGACTTATGGGGAATTCCGGAGGAATTTCCCATAAGTCAAAAAGGCACTGCGTGCCATGATGCGCACCTCGCGGAGAGGAATTAATTGCTACGCAATCCGCTCGAGCGCGAAAGAGTGCGCGAGCGCACTCTTTTTAAATCAGCGTTAGCACGGTAGCAGCACCGTGACGGTTAAGGAGTGCTCATCCTTGGTGGAGGCGGTGATTCTGCCCTTGTGTGCATCTACAATCGCTTTAGCCACGGAAAGACCTATTCCATAGCCGCCGGTCTGTGAATTGTGGGATTCCTCACTGCGGTAAAAACGTTCAAAAAGCTGTGAGGTGCTGCTTTTCGGCATGGAAGTGCAGGTATTGAAGACTTCAAGGCGTATACCTCGCCCCTGTGCCGACAGAGTGACTGATATATTACCGTTCTCATCAGAGTATTTGATTGCATTATCAAGAAGTATGGAGACGAGCTGTCTGAGAGCTTTTTCGTCGCCAACATAGGGGAGCAGGGGCTGTATGGTGTATGTGAAAGTCTTACTGCGGCTGATGGCAAGGCTCTTGAAAGATTCGGCTGTCTCCTCCACCATGTCGGACAGCGGGAATTCAAGCTTATTAACCGAGCCGGAGTTCTCCTCCATTTTCGCCAGATAGATAAGGTCATTTGTAAGCATTGTAAGCCGCCTGGTCTGTTTCTTTATATCCGACAGCCACTCGCTTTCGCCATGCTCTATTTCGATAATGTCTGCATCGGCATCAATTATGGTAAGAGGGGTCTTAATTTCATGCCCGGCATCAGTTATAAAACGCTTCTGCTTTTCGTAGCTTTCTGACACAGGCTTCACAATCCTGCCGGAGAAAAACAGCAGAAGAACGAACACGGCAAGCATTCCGCAGACAGAAATTGCACTGCTTATGATAAGCACAGAACGAAAATTTTCCAATTCCCTCTGGCAGTACAGAAATATAATCCGAACTCCCTTGTCTGCCGATTTGACGGCATATCTGTAATCCTGTATAAAACCGCTTGTCCTTCCGGACTTGCTGACCTCCTTCGCGTATTCAATGGCTTTGTCCGTATCTGTGCCTGCTATCCTTCCTGTATCAACAGAGTTCACCGTTCCATCATCATTCATGAGTACCGAAAAGTATCTGGTTTCATAAGGCTTTTCCGGTGACATTCCCTTAAAAAAATCTCCTACGCCCCCGGAATGCATGTCCGGTTTCGGGAAAATCCCGTTGTTATCCATAAGAATAGAAAGTGTGCTGTCAGCTTCCTTGATGAGCTTGTTGTAATTGAGTACATTCACTGTTCCGACAATTATAAGCAGCACAAGGAATAAGGATAGCATTGCAACTGCTATTAATTTTCTGCGAAGTTTCTTAATCATGCTTTTTTTCCTCCAGAGAATATCCGGCATTTCTGGTTGCCTTAATCTGTATATCGGCATCCAAGGCATCTAACTTACGTCTAAGATAAGAAATATATACCCACACTACATTAATCTCCGCATCACTGTCATAGCCCCATATCTTTTCCATAAAATGCTCCGTGGAAATGAGCTGCTTGGGATTGGACATCATCATTTCAAGCATCTGGTATTCCTTATTGGCCAGCTTATAGCTGCCTGTCGGTGAGGAAAGCTCATAGCTTGCACGGTTCAGGGTTATGTTGCCGACGCGAAGCACCGAATCGGTGTGCCCGGCCTGATTGCGGGTCATGGCCCGAATACGTGCCAGCAGCTCCTTGGTGTCAAAAGGCTTAGTAAGATAGTCATTGGCGCCGCTGTCAAGCCCCAATACCTTATCGTCAATCTCCGCCTTGGCAGTCAGCATCAATATCGGAATGGTGTTTCCCCTTTCTCGGATTTTCTTAAGTGCAGTAATTCCGTCCATGCGGGGCATCATAATGTCCAATATCAGACCATCATAATTCCCCGCATCAAGATACTCCAAAGCTTCAATTCCGTCATATACTGCATCAACGGAGTAATTGTTCTTTTCTAAAATGGCCTTTACAGCCTTCGATAGGGATTTCTCGTCCTCTGCAAGCAAAAGTCTCATATATTTCCTCCATTAAATTATCGTTTACGCGTTACTACGAGCGGTGCGCAGACAGGACGGAATACAGCCGTGGGGAGCTTGCTCACCAAAGGCTGTGTTACGGACTGGATGCATAGCGCGACAGCGCGATATGAGCATGAAGCGTAGCGGAATGCGAATAGCACTGCGAAGTAATACATGATGAGCATCTCAACCCAATTAGTTGAGGGAACATGCTTGCAGACGGTCGCTTGCAGGTAATCACATTAGTCTATGGCTGCATAGCGGAGCAGTGCGGAATACATACATTGAATATCTGCCCATCAAAGGCTATGTTGCAGACCGGATGCATAGTGCGACAATGTAGAATAAGCATGCTGCGAAGTGTAATGTAAATAGCATACAGAAAGGCAATACTATTCCTTTGCCTAAGAGGGGTATAAGATGGCAATTTTTCACTTCTATACCCCGTTTCGGCTATTAAAAAATGAGCTTTGCCGTACATGCGGGGTATAGATGGCATATTTTCACTCCTGTACCCCGCTCCAGCAATAAAAAAGAGAGCTATGCTGTACATGCGGGGTATAGATGGCATATTTTCGCTCCTGTACCCCGCTCCAGCAATAAAAAAGAGAGCTATGCTGTACATGCGGGGTATAGA
>CAMAKT010000146.1 GCA_945836135.1 uncultured Clostridia bacterium
ATCACCGATATCAATCAATTCAAGGTTTCCATCTACTATGTGTTTAACCCTTTCTTCATCATAATCATCTTCCCATATCCAATATTCTGTAAACAAGAAATCCTTATTTATTTTGTCAACTTCATACCTCCATTCCTCCATTTTTAGCAAATCACAACCATCTATCATTTTACATCCGTTACTAATTTCAGTGTAAAATGTTACCAATTCTTTTGGTAGTTTTATACCATTTTCCCATTCGAACTTTTTTATATCTTCCACAGATATAACTTCATTTATCTGTACATTATTATTTTTCATTTTCTGAAGAATTCTATCAACTCCAGATTCCATTAAATCACCTCTATCTAATATTTAATTCTACTGCCTCATCGCCTTCATTTGCATTATATACTTTTATTAATTATAAGTACAGCGTTTTTCCTTTAACTAAATACAGGGTGCACCTTCATGCACCCTGTAAATCCATTCAGTTATCATTTTAGTTGTCATTCTTAAGCTCATCAATCAGGTTGTCGCTGCTGATTTTGTTTACGGCATAGACCATGGATATGCCCACCATGGCAAATACACCAACCACAGCTATAAGCACCGACAGCCACGGAATGTAGAAGGCGAATTCACCCGCACCTCCGTAGATTTTGTACAGCAGATAGGAAAATGCAGCCGATATAGGCAGGGCATAGACCAGTGACCGTATGCCGTACAGCAGACACTCGAATACCATCATTTTCTTGACTCCGCCGTAGGATAAGCCCACACTTCTTATCATTGCAAAGTCCCTGCGACGCAGTGCAATATTTGTTGAGATGGTGTTGAACACATTTGCGACGCATATCAGCGCCATCAGGATTATGAAACCGTAGCAGAATACATTGATAAGAAGTAAAATGTTCTTCTCCTGTTTCATGTTTGCGTAAGTGTCATCGAAATATCTGTCATCTGTTCTTAAACCTGCCTCAGAAAGCACGTTTTTCACCGCTGCCACCATCTCGTCATGCTGTCCGTCCACATTTTTTAGCAGGAAGCTCACAATGTCCTCCGGTTCGCTCTGATTATACTTGGAGCTGTAAGGGAATATAAGCATCATATTTCCTTCGGGAGAAGCGCTTTGGCAGATATCCGGACCCTTCTTTACAATTGTACCCACAGGATATGTTTCAAGTATCTTAGGCACATACTCTTCTGTATCAGCCTCTTCGGATACCGCCCCCTCTTCATTACCTAAGTTCCCAAGATAATAATAGTATCCGCTCTCTGCAATGGTAAGCTCCTTTGTGTCCTCCGAAAGCACCTGTCCGTTCGCTGTATATCGTATATACTCCCCCGTAGCCTCGTCCTCATAATATAATACCTTCGTCACTGCATTTTTAAGAATACCCGGTGCATTCACATAATCAAGATACTCCGGTGAAGTAATTCCAAGCTCATTTAAGTAATCCTTGTAGCTGGCATCATCGATAAAAATAACATGCACATACATATTGTAATGCGAGTTCTCATCTCTGTCGTATACTTCGTTATACTTATCAAGGAACTCCAGGAAACTGTCACTCATATCAGTCTCATCATAAACAAGCTCATACCAGGCAGTCCAATTAGCCTTAAGATATGACACCTGTGCAACACCATCACACCCTGACAGCAGTTCCTTTACTGCATCCGCCTCCTTAGCACTACAGCCTTCATATGCCAAGTCATAGCTTTCACTGTCCACATTGATGACAAAGAACTGCTTAAGATAATCACAGTAGGTGCTTGTGACAATAAAGAGCACCACACTCATTGTCAGTGAAAAAATGGTAACCCTGTATTTTTTCCTGCTGCGAGAAAAATATCTGCGCGCTAACAGCCCCGGCGTACCAAACAGCTTAGTGGTCAGACGGTATTTACGTCTTTGCAGTCTGCCTGTCAGTCTCCCCTGCGGCACCTTAACATCCTTGCTCATTCTAATTGCTTCAATAGCAGATACATTCACAGCTCTTACAGCCGGAATGATTGCCGATATAATGACAGTAAAAATGGCAATCACCACTGCAATCAGTATTGCGTATCCATTAATAACCAGCTCCACGGAATATGGACTGCTAAGTATGGAATTGAACCTGTTTCCCACAAAATGTAATGTCACTCCTATACCTGCAATTCCGCAGAACACGCCAAGGGGAATACCCACAAGGGATACAAATGCTGCCTCTGAAAATACCAGCCTGAGTATCTGTTTTTTGGTGGCGCCGATGGATGATAACAGTCCAAACTGTCGGGTTCTCTCGCTGACAGAGATGGAAAAGGCGCTGTATATCATGGAAACCGAGCCAATCACAATAATAATTACGAATACCGTTGCCAGCATGGTAAATATATGTGCAATATTGTCATACAGGAATGAACCGCTCATCATGATAACGTCATAGTTATAATCGGTCATATCCTCGATTTTCCACACATCATCTATATATTTATTCTTGTAGCTTGCATATATATTCAGACATGTACTGTCGTCAAACTTTTTTGTCAAAGTAAGCGCCGTATATCCCGGAGCAGTATATCCCTCAAAGCTCGGACGTTCATAAAAGCCCACAACAGTATAGGTACTCTCCAAATCCGTCAGAAGCGTCTCCATGAGAATATCATCCTCTAACATATAGGGATTATTCTGGCTTAACGGATAGTCTGTATCAGCATTACCCTCTGAATCCAGTGAATATCTCTGTCCCAATTCGAGTGTCAGGGAATCCCCCAGCTTATATTCAACACCACCATTATTGTACAGATGGTCGGGAAGCAGTATCTCATCACCGCTTTCCGGAAGCCTTCCCTGAGTTACATGAACCGGCATAAGCTCCCAAAACTCAGCATTCACAGCTTCTAAATAAATATATGGTTTGTAGTCATTGCTTGAGCCGCAGAGTGCATACCCCAGCTCCTGCCCTGCTGCCACTTTATCTATCTTCTCGTTCCCCAGCAGCTCCTGATATTTTCCATAATCCGAGGCCGCCCAAGCTGCATGCCAGCTTCCGTCATCATAAACTTGCGTCCTGAACATAAATGAAAAAAGGCTGATTGTAAAGGTGGTGACCGCGGTGAACATTGCGGTGGATATCATAATTCCTATGATGGTAACCATCGTCCGGACAGGGTTCTGTTTCATGGTCTTTAATGTGACCTTGGTAAATATATTCATATTAACCCTCCATGCCGGAGCTTTTTTTCCTACGCCCCGTTCTCTCATCCCTGGTAATCCTGCCATCCTCTATGGCGATGATACGGTCAGCCTGCAGCGCAATGTTCTCATCATGGGTAATTATAATGAGTGTCTGCTCATATTTTACATTGGACAGCTTAAGAAGCTCTATGATTTCCTGACTATTCTTTGAGTCAAGGTTTCCTGTAGGCTCATCTGCCAGAACAACCGCCGGTGCGTTCATAAGTGCCCTTCCGATGGAAACCCTCTGCTGCTGCCCTCCCGAAAGCTGGTTCGGCAGATGGTGTTTTCTTTCCCGTAGCTTTAGAATGTCAAGTAGTTCCTCCAGCCTCTCATTATTAATTTTCCTTCCGTCCATCTGAACCGGAAGTGTCATATTCTCCACCACATCCAGTACCGGTATCAGATTATAGAACTGATATATCAGTCCCACCTCCCGACGTCTGAATATGGCGAGCTGTTCCTCGCTCCTGCCGTATACATCCTCTCCGTTTACATATACCTTGCCGGAGGTCGGTTTATCCACGCCTCCTAATATATGCAGCAGCGTAGACTTTCCCGAACCGGAAGGCCCAATAATTGCCACAAAATCTCCCCGTTCCACCGAAAAAGAAATACCGTCAAGCGCTGTTACCTTCGCCTCTCCCCTGCCGTATTCCTTCCTGAGATTTTCAACCTTAAGTATCTCCATTTCCCTATTCCCTCCATTATTCTAATCATGATCAGTTACTCTTTCCCGACCCTGCATTATAACCTTACCATAACAAAATTACAGCTTCGTGACGGAAATATTACAAATCAGTCACAAAGCTGCTGATTAACAACTTACTAATCTCTATTCCACAGACGCTTTAAAAACATGATATGGGCTGCTCACATCTTACTTACACTGTGCTCTTGTAATACCGCATTATAAACCGCGCTCCCTGCACCATACCGTCCCGGTCTTTGACATTTTCAGCCTTAATGGTGCCGTTCTGCCCGGCAATGATTGCCCTTGCCAATGACAGACCTATGCCGTAGCTGTCGACATTGTCCCCCTCGCCCTTATAGAAGCGTTCAAATATATGGGGTAAGTCCTTCTCCGCAATTCCTTTTCCCGTATCCTCTATGATAAGCTCAGTGTAAACTGCGTTCTCCTGCCCGGTAATGTATATCTCACCGCCCTCGCCTGTATGCTCCATACAGTTTTTAAGAATGTTGCCCACCGCTTCTATGCTCCACTGCATATCTCCCCGGAAGTTTCCCGATACCTGAATTTTCACCTGTATTGATTTAAGTTCAAGCATGATTTCAATAGGCTGCATCGCCTTATGTACCAGTTCCTCCAGTCTTACCTCTTCGTTCTTAAGCTTAATAGTCCCAGCATCCATTTTGGCAAGCTTAAGCAGTGTCCCCACAAGCTTATCTATACTGTCAAGACGCCGACCCATGTCAAAAAGAGTCTTCTGTCTCTTTTCCTCCGATATATCCTCCTGCTTAAGGGATGCCAGCATAAGATTAAGTGAGGTTAGGGGAGTCCTTATCTGATGGGATATGTCTGCCAGAGAATCAGCAAGCCCTACTTTATCTTTTTTAAGCTGCTCCGTCTGATGCTTAAGCATGGCAGTCATCTTCCCTATCTCATTTTTAAGCAAACTCAAATCTCCCTCTCTGTAATCTGACAGCCTGACATCCTCACATCCATGAAGTATCCTGTCAATATCCTCCGTCATTTCCTGCATATGCTTATACCGCAATCCCATGTCCACCAGCCATATTATACACATCAGCGCCGCTGCAAGCAGCACTGCCGGTACCGCACTCATATCAAAAACAACTGCCAGTACACATACTCCCGCGACTGCAAGCAGTGAACATATGGCGACAATTATTATTTCTCTATTCTTAATCATATCTTTTACCTTTTACTATAATTTATAAAAAAATGTTTCGAACTTGTGTTTTGTTCTTATTTATGATACAATAATATTGGTAGTAATATAACTACCGGCAATCGTGTACATGCTGTGTAATACATGGCAGGGAGTGGTTGACCTTCATTCTATATAGAATGGAGGTGGTGCTTATGAAGAAATTCGATTTTAAAGACTTAATGTCTTTTGGAATGTTCCTCTTAGCATTGTTGACATTCATTTATTTGATTTGTCACTAACATAACAAAAACCTTCCCTGTACTTTGACCGGTCTGGGAAGGCTTTTGTCTCTCTATTGGTCAACCACTCTGTGGCGATTGCCTTTTGTAATTACATTATAGCACAGAATCTGATTATTACAACCTTAAATTTAATCTTGTAGAATCCCTACGCTTCAAAACGATACCCCATTCCCCTTACCGTTACAATAAGCTTCGGATTGGCAGGGTCGTCCTCAATCTTGTCCCTAAGTCTCTTAATATATACCGTGAGCGTATTGTCATTCACAAAGTCTCCTGCCACATCCCATATCTCCTCCAACAGTCGGCTGCGGCTTAAAATCTTGCCGCCGCTGTTGATAAAAGCAAGAAAAAGACGGTATTCAAGGGCTGACAGGTATACATCCGTATTGTTCTTGTACACCACACCCTTCTCCAAATCGACCCTTACATTATCAATGTCAAAATATCTCTGCCTCTTGCCGCATCTTCTAAGTACGCTGTTAATTCTTGACACAAGCTCCCTCGGTCGGAAAGGCTTGGCAATATAATCGTCCGCTCCCAAATCAAGCCCTGTAACCACGCTGAATTCATCTCCCGATGCCGTAAGAAAAATCACCGGAAGCTCCTTAGTGCTCTTAATTGCAGAGCACAGCGAAAAACCATTCCCCTCCTTAAGTGACACATCAAGCAGTGCAATATCATATTCATTCTTCTCCAGCAACTTCACAGCCTCACTCTGACTGTCCGTGCTGTCTGCGACAAAGCCCTCGTTATACAGAAATTCTTTGAGTGTCCTTACAATTGTTTCATCGTCTTCAACAAGCAGTATTCGTGTCATTTTAATCCCATTTTCCCCTCTTTTGCAAAACTATCTCTCCTGATTATGGTATTATTATATGCTATTCAAGAGTGATTTACAATTATCTTTTCTACTTGAAAAATTCGATGATTAAGCTTAAAATATCGCTTATCACTGAAATTATCGTTTACTACAAGCGGTGCGCAGACAGGACGGAATACATCCGTGGGGAGCTTGCTCACCAAAGGCTGTGTTACGGACTGGATGCATAGCGCGACAGCGCGATATGAGCATGAAGCGCAGCGGAATGCGAATAGCACTGCGAAGTATCAGCCCGGACGCCATCTTGCTGGCAGTTTTCCACTCCTGTGCCCCGTTCCGGCTACTAGAAAGTGAGTTTTGCAGTCTATGCGGGGTATAAATGGCAGTTTTTTCGCTTCTATACCCCGTTCCGGTTGCTAGAAAGCAAGTTTTGCCGTGTAGGCGGGGTATAGATGGCACATTTTCCACTCCTATACCCTGCTTTGGCTATTGTTTAGTAAAGTTTGCTGTATATCCGGGGTATAGATGGCACATTTTCCGCTCCTGTACCCTGCTTCGGCTATTAAAAAG
>CAMAKT010000147.1 GCA_945836135.1 uncultured Clostridia bacterium
AACTGGAATATGTCAGGTTCTTCTCGTAGGGAAAATCATCCTCACTATTCTTAGTATTTTTAGAGGCTCTCTCTGAAAATCTGCTCTATCTCATCTGCATCAAGCACCTTATAACCACCAAGCATAACTATCGTGCCCTTCACAAGATCCGGAAATGTGCTTATAATATGGCAACGAAGAACGCCTTAATACAATAATTCCGGATAATCTTCCTGCTGATATAAAAGCTATGTACGAGTTAGCGCATTCTTAGAAAAATAAGAATGCGCATCTCAGGAAATTTCGATTAAATGCCACTCACGTCCGATAAACTGAGTGGCATTTTTGTCAAATTTATTTACTTAGAATACTCCTTTGGAAGTATCCCCATAAATTACATCTTAAAATTCCGTATATTCTGCCCCAGGGAATCGGCTGTTTCTCTCAGATTGGCGGCAGACTGCTGCACTTCCTTAAAGCGCTCCGACACATCGGTAATGACCTTGCCTGTCTCCTGCGTATTTGTTACGTTGCTTTCTGCAATACCGGACAAGCCTTCGATTGTTCCAATCATCTCTTTCCTTGCCTTTTCTAATTCCTGCGTCTTACCTTCGATACTTCTGATATTCTGAATAGATGTACGTATTTTTTCCATGACATCGCTTACAGATTCTTCCGTACTGGAAATGTACCGGTTCTGTTTACCGATTACTTCCTGCATTTGCTGCATTGCATCCACCACATGTCCTGCATTTGCAATCAGTGTGCTCACAATCTGGTCAATTCTACCACTTGCTTCATTGGACTGTTCCGCCAGCTTCTTGATTTCATCCGCTACAACAGCAAAACCCTTTCCCGCTTCTCCGGCTCTTGCCGCCTCAATGCTTGCATTCAGGGAAAGAAGATTTGTCTGCCCTGCAATCTCAGAAATTAATCCTGCCGCCTCACGGATGGTCTTTGCGGACTCATTGGTCTCTTCGGTCAGTCTGGCTATCATATTGACCACCCTTTCCACTTCCTCGCTTATATTTTTCAGTTCCTCAATGGTAGCAGTGGTCTTGTCGCTGGACACCAGCATATGATCCGCACTTTCGTTTAATGCAGCTGCCTCCCCGCTGGTTTCTATAATCAAGTTACCCATATATGTAATATTCTCGGATGCATTCTTTGTATCTTCTGCCTGTGAAACCGCCCCCGTAGTAATGGTTTCCACCGATTGCATTACATGATTCATATTGGCAAAGGTCTGATATGAGGTCTGTTCCAGCATATCAGAAGCCTCAATCAAATGATTCGTGCTATCACTGATTCCTCCAATTATATTACACAAATCCGACTGCAGCTTGCCAATAGCCCTTGTCAAGTCCCCCACTTCATCCTTCCGGCTCATATGCTTCCGGTTCAGGGAGACATTCAGGTTTCCTGTAGACACATCCTCTACGCATGCAATCTCTTCATTCAGTGCTTTTGATATGGAATTTGCCACCAGCCCGGCACTGATCATTCCGACTAAAGCAATCACAACAACAATAATAATCATATAAAACACAACGCCCAAAACACTGTTCAGGGTTTGATTTTTATTCACACCCGCAAAAACCATACCAATTGGCTCTTCACTGTCTCCACTCTGAAATATCGGAACATAGTATCCATAATACATTTCACCATTTACGGATACACTCTCACTAAAATATTCCTGACCGTTCTTTAGAACCACTTCCTGAATCTTTGCTCCTGCCGGACTGCCAAGAAGGCGCTCCCCATTTTCATCCGTAATCGAAGTCATGATTCTTTGGGCTCCGTAGAAAAAGGTAACCTCCATTCCGGACTTCTCCTTAATGGTATCCAACAGCTTCTCCGAACGGGAAATATTATACCCTCCCTTCCAGATATCGCCATTTGCAGACACCGTGTAAGAACCTGAATTCTGGTCATAAGCCGCCAGTGTTGCAGATGCTGTACCCCGCAAAGAACTTTCCACCTGGTTTATTATAGAAGTTTTTAAAGATGTTACTGCCAGAATAACGATGATAATCCCAAGAATGCTTATTGGCAGGAATGCACATAAAAGCATTTTTTTGCGAATAGTCAATTTCATTGCATCTTCCTCCTTTTGTTACTCGACAACAATGACATTTTCGTAATACCAGTTTATCCCACCGGTAATTGTAGCATCATCCAATGTTGTTCCTGCGCTTCCGATTACTTCACCTGTATTCGTCTTAAGCTCCCCATCGAACACATTACTACTTCCATTTAAAATTGCTTTTGCTGCCTCCGAAACCTTTTCCTGTGTTCCCTCTGCACAAAACACAGCCAGATCCGTTATTCCAACCAATCCTTCGTTCATTCCCCCGTAATAATTCTCGCTGTTCCATGTTCCCTCTATAATTGAATCCACTGCCGCTGTATAATAGGCACTCCAATTCCAGATTACACTGCACAGGCAGGCGTCCGGAACTTCCTTACTCATGTCGGAATTATATCCTATTCCATACACCCCGTATTCCTGCGCCAGCGTCATCGGATAAGGTGTATCGCAGTGCTGTGCCATAACATCGCATCCCATATCCAGCAGTTTTCTCGACGCAGCTTCCTCCTTCTCAGGATCATACCAACTGTTTGTAACTACCACATATATCTTTGCCTCCGGATTTACCGATGCCACACCGATGGCAAAAGCATCAATTCCGCCTGTGACCTCTGAACTTGAGGTATCCATTGCCGCCACATACCCGATTTTATTGCTTGTGGTATTCATTCCTGCCACAATACCACTGAGATATCTCGGCTGATATATACGTCCGAAATAGTTATTGAAATTGGAATCATTTGACATATAACCTGTCCCATGGGAAAAATACACATCCGGGTACTTTTCTGCCATCTCCGCGGTTGTCTCCATGTATCCCCAGCTTGTTGTGAATATGATGTTACAGCCATCCGAAATACATTCTTCTATGGCCGCCTTAGTTCCCTCTATATCCGTATCATCCACAATCTTGCGCTCAATCTGGTCTTCCGTCAGTCCCAAATTGCTCTGCATTCCCAGTATTCCAAGATCGTGTGTGTAGGAATATCCGCTTCCCTCTGACGGATCGGAAATATACAACACTCCGACTTTTATGTTCTCTTTGCTGATACCTTTAGCCGTATCCGGTTCAGCACCGGACACACCGGCTACATCAGTCGCATCATTCGCCGGTACTATGTAGCCATCATTTGTCACATAATCATCCGGCTCTTCAATTCCCGAACAACCGGTCATAGCGCCGGTCAAAAGCATTACTGTCACTATAAGTCCTATTATTCTTTTCATTAGCTTCTCTCCTTTATCAATGGGTGCAGTCCACAAACATTATTATATATTATGGCAGAATCTTTTTCTGTTTTCAACCATGTCTGCAAAATTTGGCAAAAATCTGACGAAACCGGGCTATACAAATTCCGATTGTCTACTTGTTGCTTATTCTATAGTATCATACAATTAGATAAAATCAAAGGGCTGTTCCTGCAATTCACGCAATATATAGTAACAGTTCAGCCATAGCCGGTAACATAAGCTAATCATGCTTGCATGAATTAGCTTATGTTGCAGGCTATGAGCTGAACGCCACGTTTATGAGCAAAGTTAGCTGCGAAGCAGCGAGAAAGCACCGTTAGGTGCCTTTGCGAATGGCGCGGGCTGAACTGTTACAATATATACATAGCTATTCAGCAGGGAAAATACCAAGTTATTTCTTCATCTCTTCCCTCAGACTCTCAATGATGTTTATACATACATCAACCCAATAGTGTCGATAACATAAGAAAAGCACCCTTAAATACGCAGTCATCCCGCATATCTAAGGGTGCAGTAATTGCACGGTTCCACCTTAACTTTTCACTTCAGATTCCAACAAATCCTATCCTTTAACGCAGGCATACGGTAATGCTTACAAATTCGTATTTGCTCAGATTGTTCGGCATTACAGCTCCGGAATGGTTTTCATTCATCTTCTCTCATAAAGGGCTTCCTCATACTTCGTTTTCTGCCTCTTCCTTGACTGCAAAACTTCAATTACTCTGCATTAGCCTTAAACACCAGCTGTGCAAAATTATAAAAGCCTAAATACCATATATTAAAATCATGTCCGCCCTTAAGCTCCTGCCACATAAAATTCTTATCAGCATCGAACTGGTCGCACACCTCCGGCAGATTCTTGGCTGCTGTGGATGAACTCTGGTATGCAACATTATCCTCTGTACCGCATATATTATAAAAATAATATATCTCGTATTCATTGCCCTCTAATAGCTTTGCTGTCTTACTTGCCGGATTGCTGGTTGGAGCAGCAGAGAATGCGCCAAAATAACCAAATAAATCAACGCATTCACCAATTCCGATATTGATCGTCTGCATTCCTCCCATTGAGAGCCCCGCCATTGCACGGTGTTCTCTCGTAAGACTCATATCATAGCCATTTTCATCATATTCGGCATAGGTGGAATAGTTTTTCTCGATGTATGGAATAAGGTCATTTCGTAATTCCTGTCCGAACACATAGAATGAATTGTAATCTTCAGAAGCGGTGCAATTGCTGCTGGAGCGTCCATTAGGTGTGACTACAATAAACGGTTCAATATCTCCATAATAAGCCAGATTGTCCATGATACATTTCACCTTGGAGCTGCTGCCGGTCATCCCCCACTCATTCTCATCACCACCAATGCCATGCATAAGGTACAATACATTATATTTTTTGTCCTCGCTATAACCATAAGGAAGATATACATTGGCGCTCTTGGTTATCTCTGAGCCATCGCCGAAATAGTCATGGGCTGTATAGGTAATTTTCTCGATTTTACCAGCTTCCTTTACCTGATACAGTAGGTATTTTCCCGGGATAGTATCAGCGATTTCTGCTGTGGCCTCCCTTACTTCCTCTGTAGTTTCCATTGTTGTTACCTCCTCATTTTTTTCTCCTGCTACAGCAGTTGTCTGCCCTGTAGTTTCCTTTTGGCTGCATGCAGTCAATGCACACAGCATGACATCCATTAAAAGCATTGCCACCGCCTTTCTGACGAATTTATTATTCGTTTTTATTAAGTTTTTACTTTTCATTTCATGTTAATCCCCATTCATATTAAAATTCATTCCGCATAAGCTTTAGCTTCGTAAGAATTACTAATTCACTAATCTCATTCAACCGGCAAAAAACAATTTTCAGCACTCATACGCCCTCTCGTAGGAATATCCTCTGTCACTGCTTACGGTAACCGGTCTCAGTTCAAAATAAGTCACACCATTTTCTCCAATATCAAAGTTCAGATGCACACCATCTTCGTCAACTGGCAGATTTTCGGCTTTTATCAGAGGTCTGGCAGCATCCCTCAAGAGTTCTTTTTGTTCCACAGCCAGTGAAGACGGCTCCCCCAGGGAATGCCATATCTTGAGCGGATTACAGGTCTCCTCGTCTACAATCTGCTGCAGCATGCAGTATGTTTTTTCCTTATCTGCATCCAAGACAAAGGATAATTCCAACTTTCCTTCCCTTTCTCCATAAACCGGATTCCAGATAATTCCGTGGTATGTACCCTTCTCATCATATGTAACAATTGCATCGTCAGAGCGGTACACACATTCTCCCTTCAGTCGCTTGTAAAAATAAAAGCTCCAGAAGGTAGGCTTCGGAATACAGCCATTGGCCACCATACCAAACCCTCCATGAAAAGGAGTGTATGGCACGCCCTGTTCTTCAAAGATGTCCCCGAAAGTCCAGTAAGAATAGGACTCATTCACATCTCCCAGCCTTGAGAGCTGATGTGCGATATATGCTGCATTCAAATTAGTATCATGTATTGGATTATTAGGAATATATGAAGTGTTATATTCCGTGATATGTATTTCCTTACCCCTGTATTCCCGGAATTCATCCACTATGTCCCGCGTAGTCTTCAGATTATCAAATCCAAGCTGAGGTTCACTGAGCTTCTGATATCCGTAATGCCCCGCATTCTCCGGAAATTCCGTGGTGTAATGGTGTCTTGTGACAAAATCAATATCCAGCTTCTTGCTGCGGCAGAAAACCAAAAACTCCCTTATCCATCTCTCATCATCCACACCGCATATGGCAGGACCACCCACCTTGAACCGTGAATCCAAAGCCTTAATGGTATTGAAGGTTATCTCAAAGAGTCGGAAGTACTTCTTCATATCCGCTTTCTCCCAGAATCCCGGAAGATTAGGCTCATTCCATACCTCCACCGGCCAGCTCACCACCTCATCAGTGCCATATCTCTCCATCAGGTGGATAAGGGTGGCCTTGACAAGATTGCACCACCGCTCCTCATCCTTCGGAGGTGTGGTGTTACCCTTCCAATAGAATATTGTCTGTGTACCCGATGCCAGTTCCCCCGGCATAAACCCCAGCTCAAGAAAAGGCTTGATATTAAGCTCTTTGTACATATCCATAACCATATCAAGATATGTGAAGTTATACTCCACCTGCGTTCTTCCCTCCGCATCCTGATATTCATGGTAAATGCTCATATCATCCGAAAAAAGTCCATGCCCCCTGATATGGGAAAACCCAATCTTCTCCTGCACAAGCTTAAGCTGCTCGGCATACTCCTTCTGCAACGCTAACCCCATTCGTCCCGTGCCCACGCAGTAATTCATATTATTACGGAATTTCACTCTGTCATCCTTATGGATTACAATATTTTTCATCTACACCCTTCTCCCTTATACATTATGCATTATAATCAGTGCTATCTGTATAC
>CAMAKT010000148.1 GCA_945836135.1 uncultured Clostridia bacterium
CGGAGAATAAGCTGGTGGACAATACGCATCAGGATTATCCTGAAGCTATGAAATCGGTTGGAGCAGAATGCAATGTACCGGTTATAGATTTATGTACAATGAGCAGGAAACTCATTGAGAAGACGGGGGATATGGAAAGCAGGAAGTGGTTCATGTATTTTGAACCAAATCTGTATCCTAACTATCCCGAGGGAAAGAAGGATAACACTCATCTTCGCTATGAGGGAGCTGTCAGATTTGCTGAGCTTATTGCCGGGGGAATAGCAGGACTTGACAAGGTATATAGGGATATGCTTGTGTCACCGGAGGATGTCAAGGAAGATGCGTTTTTGTTGATAGACTGAATTTACGGGGTAATATTTTTTATCCCAACATATTGTATAGGAGGAAGATATGTCAGATTTGTTATTAGTATCAGCGGATAATACAACCTATAATATCGAAAGAGCAGTAAAGCGTATCGGCAGCATCGATGCTGCTGCAACGGATATGTGGGATGGTCTTGCCGTCAATGCAGCAGTTCTTTTGTACAGAAAGACCATGAGTGAGGAGCTTAAAGAAGCCCTTATTGCCAAAGCTGGTGAATTTGTGAAAGAGGAAGTAGTTGAAGTTAAGGATATTGACTGTGTTGAGTATACATCGGCACCGTGCATATTATATGAGTCCTACAGAATTACAGGACAGGATAAATACAAGGAAAAGGCAGTAACCCTTGAAAAATCAGATGCATATATGGGAATGGCATTTGATATGATGCATGAGACAATGTTCGGTGGCAAGGAGCATTATCATGCGATTACCGTGAAGTTCGCAGGGTTATCGGACAGGGAGAGAAAGACAGACATTGAGAAGGCAATGTTCATGGAAGCTCTCATTGACACAATAGCGGCCATAGACCAGCCGGTATATGAGCTGTACAGAAGCCTCGTGGATATTTTTAGAACTGAGCTTAAGAAGTTGACGGCTCAGGGAGAATATACCAGGGGCGTGCACGATACGGAATATACTCTTCTTAAGGATGCTAAGGCTGAACTTGTTCTTGCCTATGCGATCAAAAAGGCATGTGACATGAAGGTTGTGCTTGCAGAAAAGTATGAGTGCATTGCGGACTGCATATATAACAGATATCAGGAAACCGATTGTGCATACACCATTAACTATGCACAGCGTATATAGGAATGGAGGTCTTGGTATGAACATAGAGCTTGTTGCAAAGACATCAAGGAATGTGTGTATAGAGCTTAAGGGCTGTGGAAAATACTACACCGATAAGGAAAAATACGACATATTCATTAACGGACAATATGAATTGTCAACAAATAAGGTTATCACCTCCATATATGGTCTCCTGCCGAACACGGATTATGACATAGAAGTGAGAGAAGGCAATGTAGTGAATGGAGATAAAGGTGTAATCAAGGTTAAGACGGACAGGGAGTTTGTCACACTTAATGTCAGGGACTTCGGTGCATACGGTAACGGGGAGCATGACGATACCCTTGCAATCCAGACTGCTATTATGGCATGTCCGAAGGAAGGACGAGTACTGGTTCCGGAAGGTGTATATAAGATTACTACACTTTTCTTAAAGAGTGATTTGACGCTGGAACTGGCTAAGAATGCTACTCTTTCGGCTTTTACGGAGCGTGAACGCTTTGGTATCCTGCCGGGCATGATACAGAGTTACGATGAGGAAGATGAGTACAATCTGGGCACCTGGGAGGGCAACCCTCTTGACTGCTTTACTGGTATTATCACCGGCCTCAATGTGGAGAATGTGGTTATCACCGGTGAAGGCACCATTGACGGCTGCGCAAGCTTTGACAACTGGTGGAAGAATCCTAAAGTACGCAATATTGCATGGCGTCCGAGACTTGTGTTTATCAGCCACTGCAAGAATGTAACACTTCATGGAATCACGGTGACCAATTCACCTTCATGGACACTTCATCCATATTTTACGGAGAATATTCGCTTTATCGATATGAAGGTTATTAACCCGGCCAATTCCCACAACACCGACGGACTTGATCCTGAGTCATGTACAGGGGTGGAGATTGCCGGTGTATATTTCTCCGTTGGTGATGACTGTATAGCTATCAAATCCGGCAAGATATATATGGGCAGAAAGCACAAGATTCCTACTTCCAATATGATTGTGCGCCAGTCATGCATGAGGGATGGACACGGAGCTGTTACAGTAGGCAGTGAGATTGCTGCAGGAGTCAATAATGTAAGAATTCAGGACTGTATATTCCTCAATACGGACAGGGGTCTAAGAGTCAAGACAAGAAGAGGAAGAGGCAAGGACTCTGTGCTTGACAATATTGTATTTGAGAACATCAGGATGGACAATGTTATGACACCATTTGTTGTCAATAGCTTTTATTTCTGCGACCCTGATGGTAAGACAGAATATGTGGCATGCAAGGAACCGCTTCCGGTGGACGAGCGCACACCAAGAATCGACAGACTCATATTCCGCAACATCGAATGCCATAACTGCCATGTTGCGGGAGCATATATATATGGACTTCCGGAGCAGAAGATTGCGGAGGTTACCATGGAAAATGTGCATATTGATTACGCTGAGGATGCCAAGTCAGGTGTTGCAGCCATGATGTTAGGCTGTGATGAGTCATGCAGAAGGGGTATAGTGGCAGCCAATGTAAAGAAGCTGAAGCTTGAGAATGTTAAGATTGAGGGTGCTGATTCTGAACCTTTTGAACTTACTAACGTGGACAGTGTAATAAGCAAGTAGTCTGCTGCACAATCTTTGTTGAGAATGGATAGATAGATGAATAAAGAACTTCTTGATATACTTAGAAGAATAACGCCAGAAGAGCAGGAAATCCTTTCGGGTAAGAAAATAAGTCGTGACCGATATTCCTCCACGGGTGAGTTTACCATCCGTGGAGAGAAGATGCTTGATAAGGGGAGTCTGATTAATATCCGCACTCATACCCGCTTTGTTGCATTTCCGAAACACAGGCACGATTACATTGAGATAATCTACATGTGTAGCGGGAAGACGGAGCATATCATCAACGGCAATACCAGGATAGTGTTGGAGACAGGTAATCTTCTCTTTCTGAACCAGTTTTCATATCATGAGATACTTCCTGCGGGGGAGAATGATATCGCCGTTAATTTCATTGTGCGCCCCGAGTTTTTTGATGTTGCCTTTGATATGATGGAGGAGGAGAATGTGCTGAGAAAATTCATAGTCAGCACTCTTTGTAACAATACGGATGAGGCAACATATCTGCATTTTAATGTGGCGGATATATTGCCGATACAGAATCTTGTGGAGAATATGGTCTGGTCCCTTGTGAATAAACAGAGCAACAACAGACGTATTAACCAGACTACCATGGGGCTTTTGTTTCTGCAGCTTATGAATTATGTGGATAAGCTTGAACAGGACGGAAATACCGTTGGGATTGGCAACGAGAACAGAATATCCTTTGCCACTCTCAAATATGTTGAGGAGAATTACCGCAGCGGAAACCTGTCGGAGCTGGCAGCGTCGCTTAACATGTCAATATATTCACTTTCAAGGCATATCAAGCAGTCTACGGGTTATAATTTTAAGGAACTGATTCAGATAAAACGCTTTAATAAGTCGGTGCAGCTTCTTACGGAAACCAAGCTTCCGATAGCTGATATCATAGCAGCGGTGGGATATGACAATACAAGCTACTTTTTCCGCATATTTAAGGAAAAGTATGGATGCAGCCCTAAACATTACCGAGATGAACGGTGCAAATAAGGACGTATTTTTAACCAATATACGTCCTTTTATTGTGCCTTTTTTTAAGATATACTGAATATAACTTATGGGGGTGTTACAACCCGGACTGGAGGTTAGTTAGAAAAATATGTGCAAATACTATCTTGCTGTTGACATTGGGGCGTCCAGCGGAAGACACATTCTGGGGACTGTGGAGAATGGAAAGATTAAGTATGAGGAGGTATATCGTTTCGAGAATAATCTGGAAAAAAAGGACGGACATCTGTGCTGGAATATTGACAGATTGTTTGAAGAGATTGTAAACGGTATTGCAAAGTGCAAGGAAATAGGCAAGATTCCTGTTTCCATGGGAATTGATACATGGGGCGTTGATTTTGTGCTTCTTGACGAGAATGACAATATTCTGGGCAATACGGTTGCATACAGGGATTCAAGAACAGAGGGTATTGATAAGGAGCTGTATAAGGTTGTTCCTGAGACGGAACTGTATGAGAGGACGGGAATTCAGAAAGCACTCTTTAACTCGATTTACCAGTTGTATGCCATCAAGAAGGAGAATCCTGAGTATATCAAGAAGGCAAAGAGCTTTCTTATGATTCCGGAGTATTTTAATTTCCTACTTACGGGAGTTAAGAAGAACGAATATACCAATGCCACCACGGGACAGCTTGTCAATGCGGTTACTAAGGATTGGGATTATGAGCTGATAGACCGTTTAGGTTATAACAGGGAGATGTTTGGAAAGCTATATCTTCCTAAGACAGTGGTGGGCCCACTTAAGGAAGAGATTGCAGCTAATGTGGGCTTCAATATGGAAGTGATTCTTCCGGCAACTCACGATACCGGTTCGGCGGTTATGGCTGTTCCTGCCAATGACGACGATTTTATCTACTTAAGCTCAGGCACATGGTCACTTATGGGAATTGAGCGCAGGGAGGCGGACTGCTCTAAGAAGAGTTGTGAGTATAACTTTACAAATGAAGGCGGTTATGACTACCGTTTCAGATATCTTAAGAATATTATGGGACTGTGGATGATCCAGTCCGTAAGAAGAGAACAGCCGCAGAAGCTTTCGTTTCAGGAACTGATTGCTATGGCACAGAAGGAGGAGGGCTTTACATCCTTAGTCAATGTGAATGACAATTCATTCCTGGCGCCTGAGAGCATGACAGAGG
Source organism: uncultured Clostridia bacterium (assembly GCA_945836135.1). Lineage (GTDB taxonomy): Bacteria > Bacillota > Clostridia > Lachnospirales > Lachnospiraceae > CAG-882. The sequence goes on from CAMAKT010000148.1 coordinate 4,930, forward strand.
CTATTAAGGAATACTGTAAGAACAGCGGACAGCCGGTTCCTGAGAATCTGGGACAGATACTGCAGTGCATTTACAATTCCCTTGCTAAGAGCTATTCTGACACGGTTAAGCAGATTGAGGAGATTACAGGAAGAACCTACAAGAGACTTCACATTGTTGGTGGAGGATGTCAGGATCAGTACCTTAACAAGAAGACCATGGAGGCTACCGGCAAGGAGGTATATGCCGGCCCTGTGGAGGGTACGGCACTGGGCAACCTTATGGCGCAGATGTTAAGAAGCGGTGAGTTTGCCACATTGGAGGATGCAAGAAGCTGTGTGGCAGAATCCTTTGATATTAAGAAAGTATTATAATTAATATATTTATGAAAGGTGGATTTAAGAAATGTACGATGTAGAAAAGGGTTATCAGATGGCAAAGGAATTCTACGCACAGTATGGAGTTGACGTAGATAAGGCAATGGAGATTGCTGACCGTGTTCCGATTTCCATGCACTGCTGGCAGGGTGATGATGTAGCCGGTCTTGAAAAGAAGGACGATGAGGCGCTTACAGGTGGTATTCAGGCTACAGGAAACTATCCGGGCAAGGCAAGAAATGCTGAGGAGTTAAGACAGGATATTGAGACTGCCATGAAGTTCATACCGGGCGAATTGAAGCTTAATCTTCATGCAAGCTACTTAGAGGCTGATAGCTTTGTTGACCGCAACGAAATCGAGCCTAAGCATTTTGAAAAATGGGTAGACTGGGCCAATAAGCATAATATCGGTCTTGATTTCAATCCTACATATTTTTCACACCCGAAGAGTGCCAACGGTACACTTTCCGCAGCGGATGAGGACACACGTAATTTCTGGATTGAGCATGGTATCCGTTGCCGTAAGATAGGACAGTACTTCTATGAGAAGACAGGAAAGGTGTGCGTAATCAACCACTGGACACCGGATGGTGACAAGGAGGTGCCTGTTGACACACTTTCTCCTAGACTCAGACTCAAGGACAGCTACGATAAGATTTTCGAGGCTACCAAGGATGTCAAGGGTGTTATGGACGGAATCGAGTCCAAGGTGTTCGGAATCGGACTTGAGAGTTATACAGTAGGCTCACATGAGTTCTGCATGGGCTATGTGATGAATGCCAAGAAGGATAATGTGATTATGACATTGGATACAGGCCACTATCATCCTACTGAGGTTGTATCAGCCAAGCTTTCAGGCGTGTACACCTTTGCAAACCATGCACTTTTACATGTATCCCGTCCTGTACGCTGGGATTCCGACCATGTAGTAAGCTTTGATGATGAGACAAGAGCTATCATGGATGAGCTGGTGCGTATGGGTAAGCTTGAGGACACATATATTGCAACGGATTTCTTCGATGCCTCCATCAACAGAATAGCTGCATGGGTAATCGGCCTTCGCAATACCAGAAAGGCAATGCTTTCCGCACTCTTACAGCCGGTTGACACCATGAAGAAGCTTGAGAGTGATGCAGATGTGAGCGGAAGACTTGCGTTCAAGGAAGAGTTCAAGGCGGCTCCGTTTGCACTTGTATGGGACTACTACTGCGCAAAGAAAGGTGCGGGCACAGGCCTTACATGGCTTGACGAAGTTCGCAGCTATGAGAAGGAAGTTCTTGCGAAGAGACAGTAATAATTTTTCATCAAAATCAATGCTTTGTGAATAAAATAACAATAACTTAAAGGGTTGCCTGATGACGGGTAGCCCTTTATTGACTTATAGGAAATTCCTGTAAAGCTTCTTGAAATTTGGAAGGCTTCCAAGTATAA
>CAMAKT010000149.1 GCA_945836135.1 uncultured Clostridia bacterium
GCCATAATCCTGCCGCATGGCCGCGTTTGTTCAGTTCCCCGGTGCTGGTGCCGATGCCCAGAGCAAATCCGTCCGGCCTTTGACTATTCTGCACTTGATTTCTTGATAATTTCTGCTTTGCTGATTTTGTTTTCACAATGCTTTTCAGTTTTTCAAAAAATCCCATGTTCATGCTCCTTTCAAAAAAGCCGCCTAGTTTCGCTAGGCGGCCATAAATTAAAGGCGTGTTTCCTTATTTCCACCGAACAAATCTCTTAAATAAAAGAAAATTTGCAAAACACGGTATGCAAGAAAACAACCAATAGTAGAAAAATGAAAACCTACAGTAGCACTGGACCCGGTGGTAGAATTTCCATAAACTTGTTTTCGTGAAATGTTGTAGCATTAGTTCCCAAAAACATATATAATCAGAGAGGGACATTAACAGCTTTTGAATTGTTTCTCTAAATAAATTGTTTCGGAATGAGGATTAATATGGAACAGCTTAGTTTGTTTGATAACCGCGGGCAGACAGCACCGTTGGCAAGCCGCTTGAGACCGGACAACCTGGATGAATATGTAGGTCAGCAGCATCTGATTGGACCGGGCAGGATATTAAGACAATTAATTGAAAAGGACCAGATTTCCTCCATGATTTTCTGGGGACCTCCGGGAGTGGGAAAGACCACCCTTGCAAGGATTATTGCCAAACGTACGCAGGCAGAATTCGTGGAATTCAGTGCAGTGACGAGCGGAATCAAAGAGGTGAAGGAAGTCATGCAGCAGGCGGAGGAAAACCGCAGGATGGGAATTCGGACGCTGCTCTTTGCAGACGAGATACATAGATTTAACAAGGCACAGCAGGATGCTTTTTTACCATTCGTGGAAAAGGGGAGTATCATTCTGGTAGGCGCTACCACGGAGAATCCATCATTTGAGATTAATTCTGCGTTACTATCCAGATGTAAGGTCTTTATCTTAAAGGCATTAGAAGAAGAGGATTTGATGGGGCTTTTGCGACATGCACTGGAAAGTCCAAAAGGACTTGGAAATATGCAGATTGTCATTGAAGAGGCTCATCTGAATGCCATTGCGCGCTTTGCCAATGGAGATGCCAGAACAGCACTTAACACCTTGGAAATGGCAGTATTCAACGGACATATGGATGAGGCGGGAAGGCTGGTTGTCAACGAAGAGGTGCTGGCAGAATGTATGAACCGGCGTTCTCTGCTGTATGATAAGAACGGTGAGGAGCATTATAATCTTATTTCTGCATTACATAAGTCCATGAGGAACAGTGACCCGGATGCGGCAGTATACTGGATGTACCGTATGCTGGATGGCGGAGAGAATCCGCTTTATATTGCAAGGCGTCTGGTCCGCTTTGCCAGTGAGGACATCGGTATGGCGGATTCAAATGCATTACAGGTGGCAATATCAGTCTATCAGGCATGTCATTTTCTGGGAATGCCGGAATGTGATGTGCATCTGGCTCATGCGGTGGTGTATCTATCCATGGCACCGAAATCCAATGCTCTTTATCGGGCATGCCTGTCAGTTAAGGATGATATTAAGCAGATGCCGGCGGAGCCGGTTCCTTTACAGATATGTAATGCACCAACAAAGCTTATGGAGGAACTGGATTACGGGAAGGGCTATATCTATGCACATGATACCGAGGAGAAGTTATCCACAATGCAATGCCTTCCGGATTCCCTAAAAGGTAAGAGATATTATGAGCCAACAGAAGAAGGCGCAGAAGGAAAGGTGAAGGAGCGGTTAGAAGAGATACTGCGATGGAAAGGTGAGCACGAATAATTAATACAGTGGGGTGTTTGTTTTGCAGACATTTGGTACAGTATTTTCTCAAAGAGTACTATCAGTATTGGAAAAACATAGAAACGATGAAATCACAATAGAGGTAGCCAAAGAATTTCTTTTTGACATGTTGGAATCTACCGTTAGGATGATACACATTTCTTTTAAGTGTATAGTGTAAGCAGATTCGATTTTAGTCTTTGATTACGGATTTATTCCTAGAATTGAAATGTTTATCCGTAGTGAAGAGGGATTGGTTACGGAAATATTCCGGCAAGTTTAAAATGTATCCGTAGAAAAGAGAGAGTAGTTACGGATATATTCCAGAAAGTTCAACATGTATCCGTAGAAAATAGGGATTGGCAACGGATATATGTGAGGAATTTCAGGGAATTGCCTGCCTTATCAGATTGATAGATGGAGAGGCGAATTACTGGCAGACACCAAAAGCGGGAAGGATACAGGTTACAGGTGGGGGACTGAACTGATTAGTCAGATAACTCCTCAGCTTACAATTTATAAGGAGAAAAATAACATGCCTTGTCCGGAGACGTTTAGGGAATCATTGGAACAATTTAATATACCCCAAGAGATTGTTGAGCAGATTAATAATGGATTTGAAGATTTACTAAGCAGCAGTCCGAAGAAAAAGAAAGCCGAATTCTTTAAAAAAGCAACTGACATTCTGATTGAAAATTGTGATGCTGATACTGTGCATGCTATGTATGAAAGTAATGCCTGTTGTAAGGGCGGAGCCCGGGAAAAAGCTTCAAAAGCATTTGCAAAAAAATATTCAGACCTGGCTTATTATGAAAGAATACAACATATTGATGAAGTTCCGTATATGGGGAAAGCGGTTTTGGAAGATAATGGAGTTATATGTGTACATGCTGTTAATTATGTTGTTGGGAATCAGTTTTCCTGCGCATGTTCTAACTTTAATAAATCTAAATATGAGCAGGATGTAAGAAAGGATTATTGTTACTGCTGCGCAGGACATTTCCTGCATCATTATCAGATTATGCTTGGGATTAAGCTTAAAACCTTAGAAATTGTCTCATCACCTCTGGATAGTAAGGGTGGGATGCCGTGTGTTATACGTTTTTCTGTTGTTTAGTTTTGAACTGAAATTTATCTGTTGAATCCTAACATAGTGATGCCGGGAAATGTGCCATCCCGATGTATGAATTGTTTGCGCTTTAAAATTTGTATTTGTGAAGGGAGAAATTCGTTATGAATCAGAATAACAATCTAAAAATTGCCCTGCTGCAGATTGCCCCTTGTAAAACGCTGGAGGAAAATCTCGAAAAGGGTATCACATACTGCAGGAAAGCCAAAGAAAGAGGCGCTGATATTGCATTGTTTCCTGAAATGTGGAGCAATGGATATAACATATATGGTCGGCCTGTAGATGAATGGAAAGCGGAGGCTGTTCCTGTTAATAGTGATTTTGTCAATAGCTTTGGCAGTATTGCAAAGGAGCTTAATATGGCTGTTGGCATTACCCTGCTTGAAGAATATGAAAATGCTCCCCGTAATTCACTCGTTCTTTTTGACAGATTTGGGGAAAGGAAATTAGTATATGCGAAAGTACATACCTGTGACTTTGATGTAGAACGCAATTTGACACCGGGTGAGGATTTCTATGTAACTGCACTTGATACGGCATGCGGAGAAGTTAAAGTAGGCGCTATGATTTGCTATGACAGAGAGTTCCCTGAGAGTGCAAGAATTCTGATGCTTAAAGGTGCCGAACTTATTCTTGTGCCCAATGCCTGCCCGATGGAAATAAACCGTCTTTCCCAGCTTCGCGCCAGGGCTTATGAGAATATGACAGCCATTGCCACCTGCAACTATCCTGAGACAGTACCTGACTGTAACGGTGGTTCAAGTGTTTTTGACGGAGTGGCTTATCTTCCAGAGTTAGAGAGTTCGCGGGATACCTGCATTTTACAGGCGGATGGACAGGAAGATATTTATATTGCAGAGCTTGATGTAGAACAGCTTCGCAATTACCGGAAAAAAGAGGTGCACGGAAATGCTTACCGGCACCCTAAAAAGTATGGACTTTTAACAGATACAAAAATCGATGAGCCCTTTGTAAGGAAGGATTATCGGGGTTAGAGAAGATAAAATAATATTACGTTTGTTTGGGGATAAAGGAGGCAGGCTATGTATTTATTTTTACTAACAGTTCAAGTGATAAGTATTGTTATTCTGTTCATTGAATCAGGATACGTTTTTGCCAAGATGAAGACAAATGTACATAAATATTTGTTTCTGAACTGTGTTGCAACTTTGGTTAATAATGCGGGATATCTTCTGATGATGCTGTCAAATTCAGAAGAGCAATACCTGACGGCGTTACAAATGTCCTACTTAGGAAGGGTGTGGATTCCGTTTTCCCTCATTGTGTTTTCACTGGCAGTATGTAAGATTCATATCAAAAAACTGATTGTTATGGGGCTGGCCTTGTTTCACTCATTTATTTACCTGCTTGTAATGACATGCCGGTGGCACAACTTGTATTACAGTTCGATGGAATACCAGGTGAATGGGCAATGGGGACATATAGAGAGCGGTTCAGGTATATTTCATGATATATATACTCTTGTACTGGTAACCTATATTGTTGTGGGGATTTTCATGCTGATTCGGTTCACTTGTCGGGAAAAGAAATCTGCAACCAAGAAACGTTTAATCCTTGTCACCCTGGCAATGGCAATCGAGTCAGGAGGGTATATTGTTAATCTCACAGGGGTGACCGGAGGGTATGATTGTACGGTTATGGGATATACCATAGGTACCATTTTTATGTATATTGCAATTTTCAGATACAAGCTTATGGATACCTTGCAGCTGGCAAAGGATTTTGTTGTGGACGAGCTTTCCGAGGCGATTATGGCATTGGATAACAATGGTAATATAGAATACATTAACAAACCTGCACGTGAGATACTGAGCAGGAGGACGATTGGTTTAGATGGATGTATTCGGGAAATGAAGAAGGCGGTGGCGGTAGGGGAGCCGATTGAACTGGATGGACACATCTATTCACCGGAGGTAAAAGTATTGTATCAGAATGATGAGCCATGTGGCAGTGTGTATGTGCTTGTGGACGATACCGAGCACTATAATTACATGCGTCAGCTCAAGGAACAGAAGGAGATTGCAGAGGAGGCCAATGCCAGTAAATCAGCTTTCTTATCCATCGTATCCCATGAGATTAGAACACCAATGAATGCGGTGGTGGGAATGACTGATTTACTGCTGCGTGATACGGAAAGCTTAAGCGACAAGCAGGAAAAGTACCTTAAGAATATAAAAAATTCCGGTTCTGCACTTGTGATGATTGTAAACGACATTCTGGATCAGTCGAAGATTGAGGCCGGGAAGATGGAAATTATCGAGCAGCCCTATGAGCTTCGTCCAATGGCTGCGGATGTGAAAATGATTATTGAGAATCGTATAGGAAGTAAGCCAATCCATCTGATGTATGAGATTGATGATAATGTACCGCAGTTTCTGATTGGCGACAGCCTCAGAATCAGGCAGATACTGATTAATCTTATGAACAATGCCGTGAAATTCACGGAGGAGGGATATATCAGACTCAAGGTGGAGGTAGTTGATGAAAAAGCCGGCAGCAGATGCCTTAGATTTGGAGTAAAGGATTCCGGGCAGGGAATACGCAAGGAGGATTTAGCCAAATTAGGACAGGCATTCACGCAGGTTGATACCGGAAAAAACCACAGCAAGGAAGGCACAGGCCTTGGATTATCCATATCAAGAGATTTTATTTCCATGATGGGAGGACAGCTTGAAGTAACAAGTGAGTACGGGAAGGGCTCAGAATTCTACTTTTCAATCTGGCAGGGTATAGCCGCCGGAATTGACAATACAAATGCGTCCGGAGTTACGAAGCAGGCTTGGCAGTCAGAGGAAGAATTCACTGCACAGGGAGCCAGAGTTCTTATTGTAGATGATACGAGGGTTAATCTTATGGTGATGGAGGAATTGATGGAACCTCTTAACATGACCATAGATACGGCATCCTCGGGAGTGAGAGCGCTGGAGCTGGTGCAGCAGAATTTCTATCATGTTATTTTTATGGATTATATGATGCCATATATGGATGGAGTGGAGACAACAGAGAAGATACGAAATCTGGTATTGGCTGATGACCGGGATGGTGAGGCAGGAAGGGCGGAATATTACAAAACTGTACCGATTATTGTGCTGTCCGGAGATAATTCAGATACGACAAAAGAAAAACTCATGCGTGCAGGGATTGATGACTTCATAGAGAAGCCTGTAGAAATCGGGAGACTTAAGAAGCTGCTGCTGAAATGGCTGCCTGCGGAGCTGGTTTCCGGGGAAAATTGAGGGCTGGAGGGTTGAATGGATAAACATAAGGGTGGAGTGACTTTTTTTAAACGGGTATACAAGTAAGGGAAAATTTTGTTGGAATCATTTTAGAAATTGTAGTGAAGATAATTGATTATTTTATAATTGAGATTTCTTATATGATATTTATACCGCTTATGATTGTAGCAATTGTAATGATTTTCGGTGGATTAATCTGCAAAAATGTGAAAGAAAAATATGAAATACATATATAGCCTAAAAGAATTATGGTGCTAAATCATAAAGCCAGGATTCGAAAAATGAAAAAGACCGCTTGATTTCTCAAACGGTCCAGTGTATAATTTACTCAGAAAGGTCATCGGATGCAAAATCCGATTGCCCTCAGTAAAAAATGTATTATAAGAATAGCATCCTATACTTTGTGAGGGTTGGGGATGCTATTTCTTTTTGTTTAAATGATTATCTATAAAAGACAGAGCCGCAAAAACTACTAGCAATAAAGTCAAGACTTCCATTACGTTCATAGGGCATC
>CAMAKT010000150.1 GCA_945836135.1 uncultured Clostridia bacterium
GAAGACCCGCGAAGAGAAATTCGCGAAGGCGATTTCTCTTCTGCGATAAGGGCTACTTTGCGGCTCCGACGCAAATAGCCGGTATGTATAATGAGCTATCGAGCTCATTTTACATACTATTCCTCATTTCTCCGGTGCTCCTTTGTAAGCTCCACAGCCGGCTCATATATAAACGTATATTTTTCCAAATCCGGTTCCTTCATATCCCACTGCTGCCTTACCAGCTCAATATATACATCCCTGCTAATGAGAATCCCTGTCTTTGGTATGGCACTTATACAGCTTTGCAGCAGCACACGGTTAAAAAATCCCCTGTACCATGCGGGCTTCCCCGCATTGATATGGACTTTGCCGAAGGCATCCCGGTAGTCATCCCCGGAATAGGCAATGAACCTTCTGTTCACTGCCTCAGACAGAGCAAAGGGCTGCGATACCAGCACCTTAGCCGCCACAGCGTCAGCTCCTTCCGCAGCTGCACAACCTGCAAGCCTGTCAAGCCACTGTGGGTCCGGCACCTTCATTCCGTAGGAGAGAACACAGAAGTATTCACATTCCTGCAGCTTAAGCCTGTCCGCATCCGCCTCATTCATGGCACACAGACTCATGTTGTCGTATTCTGTATTCTCCCTGAGATATGAAAAATATTCCTGAGCCTGCTCATTGCTTCTGACCCCCAGAACCACCACCTGCACCTTGGGCTTTTCACCATCAAAGGAATAATCCACCCGGTAGAAGCCCATGTCCTCCAACATGCTCACCATGCCCTTCTTTCCAAGCCTTGCAAGATGTGCCTCTACAGCCTTTTTTCCTGCCTCATAGGCGTACATCTTAGACAGCGGATTAGAGGAGGTGGAGCCTGAATGGGTGCGCCAGTTGTAGAGAATTCTCGGCACATGGCTTACCTTTCCTGACATTTCCGTACACTTGAGGATAAAATCATAGTCCTGTGCTCCGTCATATTCACTGCTAAAGCCCCCCACCTGTCTGGCAATATCTGTCTTTACCACAAAAAGATGGCATATATAATTATTGCTCTGCAAAAGTACCGGATTGTAATCCGGCTTGATGTGAGGGCAGAAATGCTTCTCCCCCGTCTCATCCATCTTGTCCTCATCGGAGTAAAGGCAGTCAGCATCCTCCTCGTTAATCTTCTCAACCATGCGGTACAGCGCCTCAAGGGACAAAGTGTCATCATTATCAAGCAGCGCAATGTACTCTCCCTCTGCCATGGCAAGGGCCTCATTGGTATTGGCTGCTATCATACCATTTTCTATACTCTTATAGCAGATGCGCTCATCTCCCCGCGCCAGCTCATCTATGAAGTCCTTCTGCTTCTGCGTTCCGGCATCCACGAGACAGAGCTGCCAGTTAAAATAGGTCTGGTTGATTACGGATAAAAGCATCTCCTTAAAATACTCTCTCGGCGGATTGTAGACCGGGACAAGAATACTTATAAGAGGTCTTTTTTCAAACCACCGGCTGCGCTGGAAGAGAAGTTCCTCCTCCGTCGGCATAAGCTCCATGAAGCGCTCAGAATAATCATCCCTGTCAACAAGCTTTCCGTATGCCTTCTGCGCCATTTTCTTCACACCGTAGTGCTTAAAATAGGCGGCTGTCTTTTTTAATTTATAAAAATTAAAATTCATTTTTTTCCCCGTTTCTTATTTTGTAAATAGGTAATTGCGAAACTCCCATTTATCACTGAACAGTTGTGCAATTTTACTATATTGCAAGTCAGGTGCTTTGCTGCCGCCGGTGCTTAGCGGCTGTAGTTTAGCCGCTTATGCACCGCTGTGTGCAGCAAGCAGCGAGAGCGTGCCTGACGGCAATATATTAAAATTGCACAACGTCAGGTTGAAGCATACAGAGTTTCGCAATTGCCTACATGAACTTGCCGTTATAATCTCCATGGAACTTCCTTTGAAAGATTAGGGTTATAATAAGGGTCTCCCGCTTCAAGCAGCTTTTTCCATCTTTCCTTGAAAATATCTGCTTCCTTTACAAAACGCTCATGGTTCGCACCCTTATCGTCACGTCCTCTTGACTTGGATTCATAGTGGAACAAGAGTGCCTGTGGTACATACACGTTAAGCAATCCCTGCTTTCTCAGTCTCAGACAGAAGTCAATGTCATTATATGCCACCGCCAGTTTCTCATCAAGTCCTCCCACGCTGTCATAGACTGATTTTCTCACCATGAGGCACGCCGCTGTCACAGCTGAATAATTCTGCACATGATGAATGCTGTCCCGGTACCCCCGCTCCACGAAAGGCACCCCCTGGCTTGGATGTACCGCAGTTTTGTCCGGTCCTATGCCTACTATAACTCCGGCGTGCTGAATTGTCTTATCCCCGTACAGAAGGCATGCGCCCACCGCGCCTGTATTCTCTCTCATTGCGTAAGTTGCCATGCTCATAAGCGAGTCCGGCTCGATGATTTTCGTATCATTATTGAGCAGCAAAAGCAGCTCACCCTTTGCATGACCTGCCCCATAATTATTGATTGCCGAATAGTTGAAGTCCCCATCCCAATGCAGAATGCGGATAATGTCCGGCAGGCTCTTTTCGAGCTCATTATAATAAGCAAATATATCCTCTGATTTGCTGTTATTTTCAACAATAAGTATTTCTATATTTTTGTAGCTGTTCACATAGAGCAGGGATTCTACGCACCGCCGCAGGTCCTCGACATGGTCACAGTTGGGAATAATAACAGATATCAGTGGGCTCTGGTTGTCCGTGTCCGGCACAGCATTTGTGCTGTTACCTATGTTCATGGCAATATCTGCATTTCCGGTCAGTTCTTCGGTACATGTACCTACATCCCCCGTCCGACTCTCTATATGCGTATCCTCATAAAGCGCCTTGGATATATGCATAATCTCCTTATCCCGGCACTTTGCGCATATATACCTGTTAAGTTCCCACAGGCTGTCCTTATTCGCCAGCTTCCACGCATTTTCATCCATCATATCCCGGCGCACTGCGACGCAGTTGCCCATATAATTATGGGCGGCCAGATTGTCGGGAGCATAATCAGGCTTAAATAAGAGATAGCCACCTTTCAGCTCATCCGTATACACAAACGCAGGCATAGACTCCGACACTGCCTGCAAAAGCTCATGTCTGTATGCACTGTGAAGCTTAACCCCCTCGGTGTGCACCATACAATAATCTCCAATAATGCCATCGCTACCGTCCATGGAAACACCGTATTTTTCATAGTACGCCCTGTGTTTACGGCGCAGATGCCCTGCGGACATATCCTGCAATGCCGCCTTAATCGCAGGCTTCAAGCCATTATTCTTATATATGAAAAAAAAATGCTCTATCATCCTGTTCCTCATTTCTGCGCCGCTTTTCAACCCACGATATACTGCGTTTCAACTTATTTTCAAGAATTCAATCTGCGCTATATACAATCTTCCCGCCGCATATGGTATAATGCACCTTTCCCGGCAGCTCCCAGCCCTTGAATGGACTGTTGGATGCCTTAGAGACAAAGCCCTCCACTGTCCACTTATCCTTCTCTCCGAATATGACAAGGTCTGCCGGAGCGCCTCCTGTGATGCTTACAGGCTTCATTCCGTAAAATTCCATAGGATTTTTGCTCATGCACGCCATAAGCTGCATAAGTGTAAGATGTCCCGGCTCCACAAGGGATTTGATTCCAAGTCCCAGAGATGTCTCAAGTCCTGTTATGCCGCTTGGTGCCGACGCCATAGGTCTTGCCTTCTCCTCCTCGCTGTGAGGTGCATGGTCGGTAACAATCATGTCTATGGTTCCGTCCTTAAGTCCTTCTATTATCTTGATTCTGTCCTCCTCGGTGCGCACCGGAGGATTCATTCTCGCCAGAGTTCCATACTCCAGTACAGCCGTATCCGTCAGCGTGAAATGGTGTGGTGTCGCTTCGGCGTGTACATTAGCTCCCAGCCTTTTGGCGGTTCTGACATACTCCACTGCATTCCCCGAGCTTATGTGCTGTATACATACCGAAGCTCCGGTATCAAGTGCCAGCGCACAGTCCCTTGCCACCATAATATCCTCCGCCAGCCTCGATGCGCCGCCATAGCCTATCTCTTCGGATACCTTGCCTTTATGGACACCGGGAGCATCAATGAAGACCGGGTCTTCCTCGTGAAGGCTTATTGGCAGATTAAGTCTCTTTGCTTCCTTCATGGCAACCGCTAACAGTTTCTCATCCATAATAGGAATACCGTCATCGGTAAAGCCTGCCGCGCCTGCCTTTGCAAGAGTCTCCATGTCAACCATCTCGCTTCCGCCCAGTCCCTTTGTGACTGCTGCCGCCGAAAGCACATGGATTCCTGTGGTCATCCCCTTCTCAAGTACATACTTAAGCGTGTCCACATTGTCCACCACTGGTTTGGTGTTTGCCATGCATACCACCGTGGTAAAGCCGCCCTTCGCTGCCGCTGCCGCCCCGGTAATAATGTCCTCCTTGTAAGTAAAGCCCGGGTCGCGGAAATGCACATGGGCATCCATAAGCCCCGGTGCCACCACCAATCCCGAAGCGTCAATTACGCGAAGCTCTTCTTCCATGCCCCCCATATCGCAGCTCGACGAAGCTTTTTCTGACTCATAATCTAAGTTATTCTCGACCTTAACAATCCTGCCGTCCTCAATCAGAACGTCAAGCACCTCATCTGTTTCCGTCACAGGGTCCACAACCCTGCCATTTTTTATCAAAAGCATGTTTCTTCCTCCTTATCAAGACACTATCACGTCAGCTACAAAATCAGAAATTCACAACAATTCCATATTTATGGATTTTTCCGTAAATCCATATCTTGAATACATCTCATAGGCAGCCTTGTTCTTAGCATTGACCTGCAGTTCAATTCCATCATACCCTTTTTGTTCTTTTATCTCCTTGACTTTTTCAAAGAAAAGATGTCCTATTCCCATTCCCCGATAACCCTCATCCACCGCCATGGTGTCAATAAAAATCACATTTCTTGTTACATGGGATGGACTTTCTACATGGCGGAAGGCAAATTCCAAAACCCCTACAACCCTTCCTTCAGTTTCGGCGACATAAAATGAATCACCTTCTACTATTTTTTCAAAAACATCCATAGGTATCAGATTATCGTTCGGCTTATATATGTCAGGTCTCCACTCGACATGCATCTCCTGCACCTGATTCATTATTGCCATGACTTCTTCGTAATCTTTTAACATCACATTTCTTATCGTGAAATTCATCATCTTTCTCCCTCGAAATACACTCAACAGCACCACTTAATCAACTTATACGTTTTTAATCCTGTACAGCGTCCCAACCAGTTCCAGATTAGCGTTATAGTAAGGGTCTCCTGCCTTGAGCTGTTCCCGCCACTTATCTATAAAATTCATAATCTCCCCTCCGAAGCGCTCCTGCTTGGCCGCATTATCCTCAGCACCTCTTGACTTATACTCATAATGGTGCAGCTTCGCATGAGGCTCATAGATAACCTTATATCCGGCAGAGCGCACCTTCATGCAATAGTCGATATCGTTAAAGGCTACCTCAAAGCTCTCGTCAAGTCCTTCCACCTCATCAAAAACCGAACGCTTTGTGAGCAGACAGGCAGCCGTTACCGCAGTGACCTCCTGTGCTGCAACCGCCCGCGCAAAATATCCGTATTCATCATCATGAAGTCCTACAAAGGCATGTCCTGCCACTCCCTGATATCCCAGCACCACACCACCATGCTGCACTGTACCATCATCATATAAAAGCTTTGCCCCTACAATTCCCACCTCATGACGCTGGCACTGAGAGAGCATATAGCGTATGGTATCCGGTTCAATTATCTCGGTATCATTATTTAAAAGCAGTATATATTCTCCCTTTGCATAGCGGACACCGTAATTATTGATGGCGGAGTAGTTAAAGCCTGCATCCCATTTTACGAGTCTGAATCGCTCTCCATACTTGCTTCTGAGACGTTCATAGGCCTCAAAGGTTTCCTGTAATGTACTGTTGTTCTCCACAACAATATATTCAATATTCCTGTAGCTGTTGTTGTTTTCAAGGGAATCTATACAGCGTTCAAGGTCATCAATATGGTCTTTATTCGGTATGATAACGGAAATAAGAGGTTCCCCATCCACCTTGTAGTATACGTCATAGAAGCCCGGAACAACCCCGTCCTTCACCTCTCCGGCAATTCCTGCTCTGTTAAGATGTGCCATTACTGCCGCCTTGCCTGCCTCATTGGCATAGTCCTTGGTGGAAGCAGTCTTCGCCGTAGAATTTTCATTAATCCGCCAATGGTACAGTATTCTAGGAATATGATGTACCCTCTTGGCTTTCTCCACGCATCGCAATACATAATCATGGTCCTGTGCGCCATTGTATTTGCCATTAAGCCTGCCCACCTGTTCAGCCAGACCTCTTTTAACCACAACAAGATGGCATATATAGTTATTATGCCTTAAAAGCTCCATATTCAGGTCGGACTTAAAATGTGCCTGGGCATGCTTTCCTGTAGCTTCAATAATTTTGTCCTCATCAGAATATATAAAATCTGTCTCCGGATGTTTTTCAATAACACGCATACATTCAAAGAGTGCTGTAGGATGAAGCTCATCATCATGATCCCCAAAGACAATATAGTCCCCGTCGGCAAGCTCCAGGGCGGCATTGGTGTTCTCC
>CAMAKT010000151.1 GCA_945836135.1 uncultured Clostridia bacterium
CATCATTAACTATTGACATTGGCTCATATTCTTCATTTTCGGTCGTCATTTTTCCTGACTCAACCTTGGAAAAATCAAGAATATCATTTATAATTGTAAGCAATGTTTTCCCTGATGAGATAATCTGGCAGATATATTCTCTTGCTGCAGGAGTAAGTTCTTCTCTCATGGCAAGCTCAGCCATTCCTATCACCGCATTCATAGGTGTCCTGATCTCATGACTCATATTGGCAAGAAAATCCGATTTCATCCGCGTCGCCCGCTCAATCTCCTCATTTGCCTGAATAAGAGCGTATTTATCATATGCCATTCCGGAAATAATCGTAGACATCCTGTATAAGAACTTTGTGGCACGTTTAAGTTCTTCCGGCTCAATATATCGTATTTTTTTTGCTTCTTCAAGGTATCCATCCGGATCAACCCCTATTTCTTCCGCCACCTTAAGAAGCTTTTTCTCATCAAGCTCCTCCGTGCGAACCTGTCCACCTGTAATACAGCCAACCATCCTGCCATGTGCAATAATCGGAGCCGCAAAATCCACAAGTCCGGCATGGCAGTGATAGGTTACTGCCCTGCCCTCTATCATAGCAAGCTCACCCCCGTGTTTATCGCATTTTTCACATCTTGCTTTTCCTATCGGAGATTTTTTATTATAATTCAAACAAAAATCTGTTGACATAGTATCACGTGTTACCATCACTCCGTCCGCATCAGATACTCCTGCCGCAATACCGGTCATCTCGCAAAAAGCATCTTGTATACTCTGCAAGGTATCCACATCAATCAGATCTGTTAATTTTAATTCGCCCTCTTCCATACTTACTACCTCCTCTTTATCCAGTGTAAAACATTGTTAGCTTAATTATATATTATACCAGTTATTTATTCAATATTATGATATCAGGAATAAATTGACACATTCCGCAAAACTGTGGTATCATTCAACAGGTCGCATCGTGTTGAAATCTATGCGAAGAAAGGAAATGAATTAACAAATGAGTACTAAAGGAAAAAAACTAAAAAAAGTATTACTTGCTATCGGATGTACGATACTTGGACTTATCCTGATACTGTGCATCGCAATATGGTGCCTGTGGGGAAATGAGATTCGAAGCGTCGCATCCATCAAAGAAATTGCCTCAAACAATCCGGACCACAAAGATGGCTACGTTTACGAAATGACAATATACGGCGATTACTTTTTTGATGACTTCCTCGAACAAGGCGGCGTATCCAGTGACAGTGAACTTATTTCCTTCATCACCGGTAATATTACCAAAGGAATTATCCCTATGAATATCGGTGAAAGTGAAATTGCCTGCTCCTCCTTTACCGCCACCACATCGGACGGAGACAGGGTATTCGGAAGAAACTACGATTTCAAAATGACCAATACCTGTATAGTACATACCAATCCGGGACACGGACGCCACGCCTCCGTCTCCACCGTTGACCTTGAATTTATCAGCATTGACAATGCAACAGGCATTAACGGTATACTTGATAAGATTCTCTGCCTTGCCGCACCGTATGTTCCTCTTGACGGAATGAACGACGCCGGTGTAAGCTGCGGTATCTACATGACCTATCAGGGCCAAAATACCGTTGCAACCGATCAGCAGACTTCCAAGCCTGACATTACCTCCACCACCATGTTAAGAATGATTCTGGACTATGCAGACAGCGTAGAAGAAGCGATTGAATTGGTAAACAAGTATGACCTTCACGACTCCGCTTCCACTTCATATCACTATATGGTAGCCGATGCAACGGGCAAGAGCGCTATTCTTGAATGGATATACGACACTGACCTTACAGACAATGACGGTTCCAAACGTGTGCTCAAGGTAACATACAATACTGATGATGCAGCCATGGGTACCGATGCTTACCAGTGTGTCACCAACTTCATCGTATCTCCGGATTACTATAACTCAGACGAAGATAAGCTTGGCTTTGACCGTTATGAATTTCTCCGCACAAATCTCAGCTCCACAAACGGAATTGTTGCCGACGATAACGCTGCCATGGAACTGCTTTCAGGTGTGGGAAGACGCCACTGGAACAATGATGATTCCAATGCAATCACCGTACACAGCGTAATATATAACCTCACCGACCTTACCATGATATGGGTAGGTAACGAACACTACGGCGAAGATGCCTACACCGTAACTTATCAGCTTAAAAAGTGATTAAAAAATCACTGCAATAATTGCACGAAAAAAGCTCTCAGAAAATGAGAGCTTTTTCTTATCAGTAATGATATTCTCTTGTCCGGTATTGCATAGACGAAAGCTTCATATCCCTGCCATACACGGTAGACGCATATTCTCTTTCCGCATCGCCTGTGTTCTGTACTTCCGAATTCATAATCTCTGAAAAAGATGCCGATTTTCCACTTTTCTTCTGTACATAGCCATTGGAATTCTTCCGCTCACGTCTAAGCGTACCGTACTTAATAACTGCCATTACCGACTCCACCATAAATACTTCGTTAATTCCGTTTACTGCGTTAATCCCTCCTTGGATATGTATCGTGGCGTTGTCTTTGGTTATAATTTATTTCGGCAGAAATCATACTTTCCTTAACAGTTATTATAGACTATTTTATGCCATGTAATTGGCAACTGACCTCTTATACTTCATTTCCTGCATTATATCCGCTTCTGATTGCAGCTGCTATATCTGCCGTTCTCTCTCCGCTGCAGTCCCCTGCCAAAATAAATGGAACCGTAAGACCTGTAGTATCAAATATATTCTTCTTAGAACCAAGTGCATTAATTATCGTATCCGCCTCAATCACTATCTCGGAATTATCCTGTGTATTGACGGCATGGATAACCTTCTGCTCAATGGAGCTGACCTTTGTATTCACATACTGTTTTACATTATGCTCTGCAAAATCCTTGGTTATAAGAGGCATGACAGTGGATGATTCCCCTGTGGCAATCTTGTCCATCATTTCCACAATGCTGACATCCAATCCCTTCTGTGCAAGGTATTCCGCTGTCTCAGTTCCCACAAGACCTCCTCCAAGAACCACGCATTTTCCGGAAACCTCCTGTCCATTCAGAACATCCCAGGACGATACAATAATATCTGACTCCGCCGGCATAGGAAGCGCCATATTATGTGCTCCGACAGCAATAATAACTGTGTCGTATGTATTAAGTTCATCTGCCGAAGGCTCTGTATTCATTGAAAGTATGACTCCAAGTGTCGGAAGTATACTCCTATAATACTCTATTGACCTTAAAATTTCGCTCTTCCTTGGAGGAACTGCTGCAAGATTAATCTGACCTCCGATTTTGTCAGATTTCTCATATACAGTCACCTTGTGTCCTCTCTTTGCAGCAACTCTCGCAGCCTCAAGGCCTGCTATTCCTGCGCCGACTACAGCTACCTTCTTCACGCTGTCAGACGGCTTAATGAATACAGAGGTTTCATTTCCGTTCTCAGCATTGAGCACACAGGAAATGTACCTGCGCCCCTGAATAGCATCAACACATCCCTTATTACAGTTAAGACATTCACGAATACACTCGCCGGACGCTATCTTATTCGCAATGTCAGGGTCAGTGAGCATTGAACGTCCATAAGCGATAATATCAGCATCTCCATCTGCAAGTATCTTTTCGCCCGCCTCCACTGAAACAACACGTCCTACTGTCGCAACAGGAATCGATACCGTCTGTTTTACACGCCTTGCAATCGGCAATGTCCAGTTATAAGGAACATCTCCCATAGGCGGGATGGTATCTCCCATATTCCCGGTGTGGTTAGCCTGTGCCACCTGAATCATGTCAACTCCTGCTTCTTCAAGAAGCTTTGCAAGTGCTACGCCCTCATCTTCCTCTAAGCCGCCCTTGCCCCTGAGAGTACCATCGGCATTGACTGTTATAATAGGAAGCTTGTACTCTAACATAAGCTCAGGTGCAGCTTCCTTTATTGCCTTTACAACCTCAAGAGCATATCTGACTCTGTTTTCAAAACTGCCACCATATTCATCCGTTCTATGGTTGAGAAGCTTAGAGCAGAGGGACCCAACCAGACGGTCTCCATGCACCTCAATAGCATCAATTCCTGCCTGGACTGCTCTTTTGGCACATGCTGCTATTCCTGCCTTTATCTCTTCAAGCTGTTCTACGCTCGCTTCACTGACAAAATGCTGCATATCATGATGAAGCTTTGCATAAGCATCCTTTGTAATCTGCTCTGCCAGCTGTGTCTGCTTGGCTGTTTCCTCTGCATTCCCCTCTGCCTGAGCCTTCGCCGCTGCCTGTCTTGCCATGCCTGCCTGCATTATCATGCGTCCTACACCCGGCACATCATATTCCGGATGAAAAAGCTGCAGTGCGACCTTACAGTCATACTTATGTAATGTATCAGCAAGCTTTTTGTACACCGGAATTTGGCTGTCATCATACAGCTTCGGTGTAGGAGACGCTGTTCTTACCGGTGCAACATCGCCAATAACAATATACGCTGTACCGCCCTTAGCAAGTCTCTCATAGAAGCTCAAGCTTCTCTCGCCTATTGAGCCATCGCGCTCCTCATAGCCTGTTGTGAGCGGCGGGAACATAACCCTGTTCTTTAATGTAATATTTCCCACTTTGATTGGTTCTAATAATTTGTTTGCCATACATTTCCTCCCTTAAATTGTAATTCATGTTCCTTATATTGTCTTTGCCAGCTGGTATGCAGCTCCTATTGCATCCTTCAGATTTCCGACCTTGTCGCAGTCACCGATATAATGGGCTCTCACATTCTCCATCCTCACAGGTGAATAACCCACTGCAAATACCAGTGTATCTGCATCCTTTATCGTGTACTCTGCTCCCTCCTTTTCATAGGTAATGGTCGTCTCGTCCACCTTCTTAACCTGACTGTTAAGCTCAAGCTTCACACCCTTGCTCATTAGCCGCTGTGTAAGACGGCTCTTCGCAGCACCTCCCTCGCCTGTCATTAGTGAACCTGTCATCTCAATAACCGTCACATCCCTGTTGGCCGGGAAAAGGTCATTTACAAGCGGTGCAAGATAATCCGCTGTCTCGCAGCCGACAGAGCCTCCTCCTAAAATGACTATCTTCCTTCCAGGGAACTTTCTCCCTGCTAATATATCATCCGCTGTCATAGTCTGCTTAAACTGCTTGAAGCTCTCTATCTCCTTCGGCTTTGCGCCGGTTGAGCATATAATCTCATAATCCCTGAATTCCGTCTCAAGCATCTGCGGTGTCACTTCACAGTTCATACGCACCTCAATGCCTTCATTTACAAGGCGGCGCGCCATGTACTTGATTACCTTGCACAATTCCTGCTTGCTTATAGGCACTGCCGCCAGACGTAGAAGCCCGCCAAGTTCATTGGACTTTTCGCATAGAACCACCTCATGCCCACGCTTCTTTGCCACATATGCAGCCTCCATTCCTGCCGGTCCGCCGCCAATTACCAGTACCTTCTTCTTTTCTGCTGCCTCCTCAATGTAATTTGTCTCAACCGACGGATTGACTGTACATGCAATCGGCTTTCCAAACATAATTCCTGTAAGACAGCGTCCGCATCCAATGCAGGGTCTGATATCGTCTGTGCGTCCCTCTCTCGCCTTGTTGGCAAACTCGCTGTCACAGAGATTCGCACGTCCTATCAAACATATGTCCGTCTTTCCGTTTGCAATAAGCTCCTCCGCAATCCAAGGCTCATTGATACGCGCAACCGTGGCAACCGGAATATGTACATGCTTTCTAATCTCCTCACTGGCATGTGCATGCGGTGCCGGCGAGGTTCCGGGTGCAGGCATGGAGCTGCCGCGCTTGACAGTATTTCCTCCAGATACATGGATAAAATCCACCCCTGCCTTCTCCAACTGCTTCGATACATACACCATATCCGCCAATGTAAGCCCGCCCTCGCTGTACTCGTCACCGGAAATCCGAACATCAATTATAAAGTCCTCGCCGCATTGACTGCGTATCTCATTGATGACCTCCAGTGTCAGCCTGAGCCTTCCATTAATATCACCGCCATACTCATCCGTCCTCTTATTGTAAAGAGGTGTCAAAAATCCGCCAAGCAGACCATGTGCATGTGCACACTGTATCTCAACGCCGTCACCGCCTGCCTTCTTGAATCGCAGTGCAGCCTCGCCAAACTGTCTTACCAGCACATGCAGTTCCTCAACTGTGACTGCCCTCGGCGCTGATTTCGCATAATATGGTCCCACATTGGATGGAGCTATAAGCTGCGGTGTGCCCGGAACCGGGAATGCCATATATGCCGGATGAAAAAGCTGTGACAATATCTTAGTATCATACTTATGCACAGCATCGACAAGCTTCTTCCATCCGGGAATATATGAATCATCGTATATGGACATATCTCCCGGAAGGTAGGTGTATGTTGGCTCGACAGTCGTAACCTCTGTGACAATAAGCCCGACTCCACCCTTGGCACGGTTAGAATAATGTTCGACAAGTGCATCCGTAACATAGCCCTTATCTGCAAGATTCGTAGACAAAGGCGCCATAAAAATACGGTTCTTGACCATTGTCTTACCTATCTGAACCGGCTCAAACAGGTGTGGAAAATAACTCATAAAAACGCCTCCTTTCATATTGGTTTTAACCAGAAATTGATACTTATATAATACCATTTTT
>CAMAKT010000152.1 GCA_945836135.1 uncultured Clostridia bacterium
ACGCCATCTAAGTGCCGGCGGCAGCATACGTTGCTTTGCAACGTTTGGAGTCACGTCTTGCAAACTATATCTGCGCCCCGGCTGTGCTATTATCGGCATGCCAGCAAAATGGCTGTGTATAGCAGGCTGTAACATAATTAAGCTTTTCTCTATGTCTGCTGCCAATAGCTCAACTGAGTATATATAGCTTTCGGGTAGCTAAACTCAGCTGGGACAAATAATGCTCAAAAAATTTGACAGAGCATAATGTGCTTTATTTATGCATGGCAGTTTTTGTGGGAGAAGCTTAGAGGTTCTTGGAACTCTGTTTATATCACAGCAAATTTCGGCATGGAGGCCGAAATAGAAGCAACGCAGCCATGGAGGGCTGCTTTGCTTCGGTTGCGTCCGGTTGAGAAGATAAAATGCAGAGTTCCTAGAACATCTTAGCTTCGGACACTGTAACTGACGTGCATAAATAAAGCACATTATGCTTTCACAACATAAATAGGCATTATTTGCCCCAGCGTCCAGATAGTCACATGAACGATTATTATCTGAACAGCCCCTTCTTCTCGTAGGGTTCTCTTGTAATTCCCGTCACGGTATATCCGGTCTCTGAGATTACATTTGTTATCTGCTCATCCGAGAGCTCCTCTTCAGTGATAATGACAGTCTGTTTATCCCCATGGGAGGATGTTACTTTCTTAACCTTGAATGCGTTTCTCACCGCATCATTTACATGCGCCTCGCAGTGTCCGCACATCATTCCTTCTACACCTACTATAATTTTCTGCATAATTTCCCTCTTTTCTTTTTCGCACTTTTAGTGCTTGAAATTTTATTTTGTAGTTTTGATTCACTTCTAATCTATTTTAAAAAGATTAAGCCTAAGCGCATTTGATACAACGCATACGCTGGAAAGGCTCATAGCCGCAGCAGCAAACATCGGGTTCAACATCCAGCCAAACAGTGGTATCCATACACCTGCTGCCAGCGGAATACCGATTACATTGTAAAAGAACGCCCAGAAAAGATTCTCATGAATATTGCGAAGCGTTCCACGGCTCAGACGAATTGCGGCAGGAACGTCACTTAAGCTGCTTCTCATGAGAACAACATCAGCAGCATCTATGGCAATGTCAGTTCCCGCACCGATGGCAATGCCGATATCGGCAGTAGTAAGGGCCGGTGCGTCATTGATTCCATCGCCTACCATAATGACCTTCCCCTTTTCCTTAAGCTTATTTATTGCCTGTGCCTTACCATCAGGCAGCACTCCCGCTATAACTTCATCAACTCCCACCTGTGCTCCAATAACCTTGGCAGTACGCTCATTGTCTCCGGTCAGCATCACTACGTGTATTCCCATTTTCTTCAAGCTCTCCACCGCCTGCCTGCTGTCCGGCTTAACCGAATCTGCCACTGCAATTACGCCAAGCAGTCTGTCTTCCTCTGCAAAAAGCAGTGCAGTCCTGCCCTCCTCCGTGAAATGCTCCGCAGCCTTCATAATTTTCTGTTCCTCATCACTGAGTTTTACCTCATTAAGAAGCCCGCTAATGTATCTAATGCTTCCCCCAGCCAATCTGTGCCCCGACAGATATCCGGTAAGCCCATTTCCTGCAACAGCCGTAAAATTCTCTGTATCGTCGAGTGACCTGCAACGCTGTGCAAGCTTCTCATCTTTCATCACACCATCTATTACAGCCTTTGCAAGAGGATGCTCACTCTTTCGCTCCAAAGCATAGGCCTTGATGAGAAGCTCATCCTCCTGTATCCCCTCCGCCGTAAGCACATCCGTTATTACAGGAGCTCCGTTTGTAATTGTTCCGGTCTTATCAAGCACAACTATATCCGCCTTGCCCGCTTCCTCCAAGACAGCCGCAGTCTTGAACATAATGCCATGCTTTGCACCCATTCCGTTTCCCACCATAATGGCTACCGGTGTGGCAAGCCCCAATGCACAAGGGCAGCTTATTACCAGCACCGATATTGCTCTTGCCAAGGCGAAACCAACTGTGCCTCCAGCTATGAACCACACAATAAATGTAATCAGCGCAATTCCAATTACAACAGGCACAAACACACCGGATACCTTATCTGCCACCTTGGCTATTGGAGCCTTGGTTGCCGCGGCATCACTCACCATCCTGATAATCTGCGAAAGTGTGGTATCCTCACCAACTCTTTCGGCATTGCATACGATATACCCCGACTGGTTAACCGTAGCTGCGGATACTCTGTCTCCCACCGTCTTGTCCACCGGGAGGCTCTCTCCTGTAAGTGCCGCTTCATTGACTGCTGTTATTCCCTCTATAATAATACCATCCACAGGTATACTCTCACCAGGACGCACCACAAAACAGTCGCCAATGCGTACATTTTCAATCGGAACCTCTATTTCCTGTGCTTCACGGCGCAATGTGGCTGTCTTAGGTGCAAGCTTCATGAGGCTCTTTAATGCATCTGTTGTTCTGCCCTTAGAAACTGCCTCCAAAAACTTACCAAGCGTAATCAGCGTCAAAATCATGGCTGCTGACTCAAAGTAGAATTCATGCACGAAGGCCATGACCATGGCACTGTCACCCTTTAGCTGTGCGTCGGTCATAGCATATAGCGCGTATACACTGTAGACAAATGATGCCATCGAACCGAGAGCCACCAAGGTATCCATATTCGGCGCCAGATGTACAAGCCCCTTGAAACCACTTATGAAAAATCGCTGGTTAATAACCATGATTATAGCTGTGAGAAGAAGCTGGGTTAGTCCCATTGCCACATGATTATCCGATATAACTGCCGGCAAAGGCCAGTTCCACATCATATGCCCCATGGAAATGTACATAAGCGGAATTAGCAGAATCAATGAAGCAATTAGTCTTTGCAGAAGCTTCGGGCTTTCCCTGTCCTTAAGCATATCTTCATATTCCGACACGCTCCCGTCGGATTCCTGCGTATGTGCATCCTTCCTTATGGCTTGTCCCTTCTTAAGTGATGCGCCATATCCTGCTTTCTTCACCGCCTTGATAATATCAGAACTGCTTGCCTGTCCCTCAACGCTCATAGAGTTGGTAAGCAGGCTTACGGAGCAGGCTGTGACACCTTCCACCTTGCTCACAGCCTTCTCAACCCTTGCCTGGCAGGCAGCACAGCTCATTCCTGTGACCTTATACTGTTCCATATTAATGTTGTCCTTTCCTGTCTGCTTAAGTTATGCTACTTCATAAGCTTCTGGATTACCATAACCAGTTCTTCAACCACCTCATCATTTCCCTGACGGATATTATCCGCAACACAGGTTCGTATATGATTGCTTAAAAGTGCCTTGTTAAAGCTGTTCAATGCCGCATTAATTGCCGACACCTGAACCAGCACATCTGTACAGTACGCATCCTCCTCAAGCATTCTCTGCACTCCTCGTACCTGCCCCTCAATACGTTTGAGCCTGTTAATCAGATCCCGATACTCCTCCTTAGTTCTCTCCTTGTGCTTCGCACAGCAGTTATTTCCATCAACATTATTATTTAATGTGTCCATAGTTTCCCCCTTAGCGTTTAATTAATTCACTCTGTATTACACAAAATACCCCTATAAGGTATCTACGAATAAATCATATACCCTATAGAGGTATTTTGCAAGTATTATTTGTAATGTAAAATATGGCAAATATTATTCTATACAGTTCACACCCCTGCATTTACTATCCCGAATTCTTCCGGAAGAAATCTTGGACACACATTCTCTGGGGATGTAATCACCGATGCAGCAAGGCGGCTTCCTATTTCAACAGCCTCAGCAAGGGTCTTATTATAAGTAAGACCACTCACCACACCTGCACAGAACGCATCACCCGCCCCCGTGGTGTCCTTGACCCGAACCCTGTTAGGAGGGCATATTCCCTTCTCACCGTTCATAGTTGCATACACTGCACCCTTGCCGCCCATGGTAACAATCATGGCAGGAATCTTTCCTGTCATAACCCGCTTAGCAAGCAGTCCGCACAATTCTTCCGGTTCCTTGTCGCTGTAATCCTCCATAAACAGCATCCCTGCTTCCATCTGATTGCAGATAAAGCAGTCAAACTGCTTGAGAAAATCTCTGCGTTCGACAGCAATGCTCATATTGCTCACGGCACCGTAAAGCTTCTTGTTGTGTTTTTTTGCAAGGTTCACAACCTTCTTGATAATCTCCTTATCCATATCCACTTCCACCACTATCGAATCCGCCTCGGAGAAAATCCTGTCGCCATTTTCCTCCAATATATCCAGAATCGGCATGAGATTAGGGCGCTGTGATATAGACCCCGCCAGGTCACCATTCTGGTCGAACACCGCAAGCCATGTACCCATCCCGCCAGATACGGTACGTACATACTCAGTGTTTACCTTGTGATTGTTCAGTTTTCTTACCACCTCTGTACCAAGCGCAGTATCATCCACTATACCCACAAAGGTCGGACGCAGTTCAATATTAGCAATATCCTCTACAATGTTACGACTCACTCCGCCGTGGATATATTCCACATGTCCCACATTCCTTCCGTCAGGAATATACACACTGTCCGGAAAGCCCTTGATATCAACAAAAACCGCACCAATTACAACAATTCCCATTACATCTTCCTATACTTTCCAAAATAATAATTATAAATGCATTACTCATCTCTAAGCTTAAACTGTGCAACCAGCTCCTTAAGTGTCTCTGACTGAGCAGAAAGTTCCTCACTTGTTGCCGATGTCTCTTCGGCAGATGCTGAATTGCTCTGTACGACCTCAGAAATCTGCTCAATTGCCTTTTCAATCTCTTGAAGCATACGGGCTTGATTTCTGGATACTTCATTGGAATTTCCCGCCGCCTCGGCAAACATCTTCATTGACTCCAGGATACCATTAAGCGCTTCCACCGTTTTCTCTGTTATAGCGTTGCCGTCCTCAATCTCAACCAGTGCCTTCTCAATGAGCTCCCTTGTATTAACCGCGGACTTGGCACTGTCTTCAGCAAGCTTGCCAATCTGGTCTGCAACCACTGCAAATCCCCTTCCTGCCTCGCCTGCCCTGGCAGCCTCGATTGAAGCATTAAGTGACAGAAGATTGGTCTGTGAAGCAATATCCTCAATGTCTGCAATAATATTCTGAATCTCTCTTGATGTCTCATTGATTCTCTTCATGGCATCTGTAAGAGCAAACAGATCACTGCGGCTGTTCTCGGCATTCGCAGCAGCCTCCCTGGCCATATTGGCGGCACCCTCCGCTTCGTTAGCAGTATTCTCAGCAATATTGCTTACATTCTCTATTGTAGCTGTAAGCTCCTCTATAGCACCTGCCTGATCCGTAGCTCCCTCTGCAAGAGACTGTGCGCTCTCGGCAAGTTGTGATGAACCAATCGCCACCTGATCAGAAGATTCATTAATACTGCGAAGTGTGGCATCCATCTGTCTGTTAAGCTGTCTCATAGACATAATTATAGTATTAAATTCTCCAACATACTTCTCCTCTATACTGGTAGAAATATTGAAATTGCCATTTGCCATCTCTGTAAGAAGATAGCCCGCATCCTTCACTATTTCATGAAGTCTGTCACAGCTCACTCTGAAGCTGCTGGCAAGTGTCCCCAGCT
Organism: uncultured Clostridia bacterium; assembly: GCA_945836135.1. GTDB lineage: Bacteria > Bacillota > Clostridia > Lachnospirales > Lachnospiraceae > CAG-882. The sequence goes on from CAMAKT010000152.1 coordinate 5,596, forward strand.
CGTCCTCCGACTCGTACGGAATGTCAATATCCAGTTCTCCTGCCTGAAGCTTATACGCTGCATTCTCAAGCTGCTCAATAGGTACCATAAGCAACTTGATAATAATTTTTTCTATCCTGATGGCAAAGAACAATGATAATACGCTAACGAGTATAATCACTGCAGCAGAAGCAACTCCTGTAACAACTGCACCAATATATTCAGCATTAGCAGCAGCTTCTGATTCCTCTCCTATACGAATAAGAATTTCCTGAACCTTCTCCGTGGCATCCATATATTCACCATCAAACATCGCCAGTGCTTCTTCCGTCTTATTGTCCTGTGAAAGCTCAAGCAATCGTGCTCTTACACTCTTAAGCACTGCAACCGCCTCTTCCAATTCATTAACAATAGCCTTATTGTGGAAATTCTCCTCTAACAGCGCAATGTTGGAAGCAACTGACGCAGCATATGTGCTGGCCTGTTCAAGACGTTCATTTGTCTCTGTATCATCGTCCGCCACCAATGACCATAATACCATCTTCCCTACTACCTGAATATCCTTGCGTATCTCCATCTGCAATATATCATTCTGGTATGATTCGTCGTAGAATTTCTTGAACTGAATCATAATAGCCGCAACGGCTACCGTAGCTGCCAGAACTATAAGCAGCATGCCAATCATAATGTTCTTAAACCCGGTGCGAAGCTTCATACCAACCTTTAAGTTTTTTAGTTTTTCCTCCATGTACCTTTTCCTCCGTATTCTTCAGGTGTTAATTCACCCCCCTATTGTATTAAATATAATCCATCTGGAGGTCAATTGTCAATCAATATGGTGGTGTAATAACAAAATTATCATACATTTTTATTTGACGCGCGTCAAATATTTCTATTATAATATAAAATAGCGGAGTGCCCCGGCAATTACCCTTGGACACACCGCT
>CAMAKT010000153.1 GCA_945836135.1 uncultured Clostridia bacterium
GAAACTATATAAGAGAACACCACGGAATGGATACCTTTATTATGATAACCAACAGCAGTGAGATAATTGGTAAGGGCTTTAGGGGACTGAATTAATAGTAAAACATAAGTTATACATGGTATTCTGTAGTACCACCTGTATAAAGGTACTAAGAGAATGGAATTTAATTGACTAAATCAAAAAGAAGTAATATATTAGTTAATGAAATATGTTTTGGGAATGGAGAGCTTTATGGGAAAGATAATTTTAACAGGTGACAGACCTACAGGACGCCTGCATGTGGGGCATTATGTCGGCTCACTTAAGAGGAGAGTTGAACTGCAGAATTCCGGGGAATATGAGAAGATTTTTATAATGATAGCGGATGCGCAGGCACTTACTGACAATGCGGACAATCCTGAGAAGGTCAGACAGAATATTATTGAGGTGGCGCTTGACTATCTGTCTGTGGGACTTGACCCGTCGAAGTCGACACTCTTTATACAATCACAGATTCCTGAGCTAACGGAGCTTACGTTCTTTTACAGTAATCTTGTGACGGTATCCAGACTTCAGCGCAATCCTACAGTTAAGGCAGAGATACAGATGCGTGATTTTGAGACGAGCATTCCGGTAGGATTCTTTACATATCCTATTAGTCAGGCAGCAGATATAACTGCGTTCAAGGCTACCACAGTACCTGTGGGTGAGGATCAGCTTCCTATGCTTGAACAGACTAAGGAGATTGTTCACAGCTTCAACAGAATATATGGTGAGACTCTTGTGGAACCGGAGATTCTTCTTCCGGATAACCAAGCGTGCATGAGACTTCCGGGTATTGACGGCAAGGCGAAGATGAGCAAGTCACTTGGAAACTGCATATATCTTTCTGATTCCGAGGCAGAGGTTAAGGACAAGATAATGAAGAAGATGTACACTGATCCGGGGCATATAAGGGTTGAGGATCCGGGAAAGATTGAGGGCAATATGGTCTTCACATTTCTCGATGCCTTTGCAAAGCCTGAGCATTTTGCAGAGTATCTTCCTGATTATACAAGCCTTGATGAGCTTAAGGAGCATTACAAGAGAGGTGGTCTTGGGGATGTTAAGGTCAAGAAGTTCCTTGTCAATGTGATGAATGAGGAATTTGCCCCGATTCGTGCCAGAAGAAAAGAATACGAGAAGGATATAGCCTATGTGTATGAGGTTCTGAGGAAGGGAAGTGAGGCTGCCAGGGAGGTTGCGGCAAAGACACTTTCAGATGTCAAGAATGCCATGAAGATTAATTACTTTGCCGACCAGGAGCTTATTGAAGAGCATATAAAAAAATATCAAGGATAATTTTATGGAGGATTTAAGGTATGGAGTTCATTTCAGTTACAGACAAAAGATTTAAGAAGTATGGTAAGGTGATTACAAACATTGATTTTTCAGAGCTTGTTGAAGCGATGAAGAATACAGAGCTGCCGGAGGGTGTAGTATACAGACCGTCTGTTGAAGAATTAGAGAAGCTTCCTGTGGCAGAGAAGATTCAGAATGTGTTCTACGGAGAGCTGCCTATCCAGATTGGCTACTGCAACGGACACAATGTTAAGCTCAATGCTGCTGAATACCACAGAAGCTCAGAGATTAACGTGGCAGCCAGGGATACAGTATTTATTTTAGGACAGTTATGTGATGTTGAGGATGATTTTACATACGATACCTCTAAGATGGAAGTATTCTTTGCACCGGCAGGTACAGCAGTGGAGTTTTATGCAACTACACTTCATTATGCACCATGCGATGTGGACAACAATGGCTTCCAGGTTGCTGTAGTTCTTCCTAAGGGAACCAACTATGATCTGGCAACTGAGCATGCAAAATGTCCTAAGTGCGGCGGTGAGGATGCACTTATTACTGCTACCAATAAGTGGCTTATTGGACATGTCGAGGGAGGACTTCCTGAGGGCAGCTTCATAGGTCTTAAGGGCAAAAATATTGATATTACAGAGTAATAGTTTTTAATAGGAACGCCTGACGCTTAAAGCGTCTGCGGAATGGAGAGTTTTATTTCATGCGTACCATGGAATTTAAAATGGAGAGACCGGGACAGGTAGAGGTCGGACAGATTGTTGAGATTACCGAGGGCAAGCTGCCTTCCAGCTATTATTATACCATAGAACCGGCGGTGGCCATGTCGGGTAATTACCGTCTTGCTGAGAGATTGATGGCGAGAAGCGGAAAAGTAATTGATGTCAAAGAGACACCGAGAGGGTTCTTTGTGACATGCGAATTTGATGAATAAGGTTTTGGAAAGTCGGACACATTCTGTGTCCGGCTTTTTACTTTTTTTATACTTGTTTTTCTCTTGACATGGGCAATATTATATGTATAATAAAGCTTGGTTTAGCTTCACTAAACTTTTTGTTTAGTGTTTTGGCGTTGGCGGGAGGTTTGGCTATGCAGATTGGCAACAAGATAAAAGAACTCAGAGTTTTAAAGGGGCTTACACAGGAGGAGCTTGCGGACAGAGCAGAGCTTTCTAAGGGTTTTATATCCCAGCTTGAGCGGGACTTGACCTCGCCGTCCATAGCTACTCTTGTGGATATACTTCAGTGTCTGGGTACGGACCTTAAGACATTCTTTGATGATTCAGAGGATGACAGGATTGTATTTAAGAAGGAAGATTATTTTGAAAAGACGGATGCTGAGCTCCACAACACAATTGAATGGATTATTCCCAATGCACAGAAGAACATTATGGAACCCATACGTCTTACACTGGAGGCGGGAGGCTCCACATACCCCGATAATCCTCATGAGGGTGAGGAGTTCGGTTATGTAATGTCGGGGACAATCAATATCGTTATTGGAAACAGACGCTATAAGGCGAAGAGGGGTGAAGCCTTCTATTTTGTACCGAGGTATAAACATTACATTGAATCTAAGAGTGGAGCAGTCATCATCTGGGTGAGCTCCCCACCAAGCTTTTGATATCAGCGGAGGAAAGCATTATGAGCAATAAGATAATTGAATTAAAAGGTTTGACCAAGAATTTTGATGACCAGCAGGTTCTTAAGGGAATTGACCTTAATATATATGAAAATGAATTCTTAACCTTGCTTGGACCAAGCGGCTGCGGAAAGACGACAATATTAAGGATTATTGCAGGCTTTGAGGAACCGAGCAACGGAGAGCTTCTGTTTAACGGAATTGATATTTCCAAGGTTCCGCCGTATAAGAGGGAGATTAACACCGTGTTCCAGAAGTATGCCCTGTTTCCTTTCCTCAATGTCCATGATAATGTGGCATTCGGGCTGAATCTTAAGAAGGTGGACAAGTCCGTAATTGACCAGAAGGTAAGCAGAATGCTTAAGCTGGTAGGGCTTGAGGGCTTTGAGAAGAGAGACGTAACCCTTCTTTCGGGTGGTCAACAGCAGCGTGTTGCCATCGCAAGAGCGCTTATTAATGAGCCGAAGGTGCTTCTGCTAGACGAACCGTTAGGAGCCCTTGACGCGAAGCTGCGCAAGGAGATGCAGTTTGAGCTTAAGAAGATACAGAAGGAAGTTGGAATTACCTTTATATTCGTAACCCATGACCAGGAGGAGGCACTGTCCATGTCGGATACGGTTGTTGTTATGAACAACGGTATCATACAGCAGATTGGCTCTCCGGTTGACATATACAATGAGCCTGAGAACCGTTTTGTTGCGGATTTCATTGGAGATTCCAACATTATAGAGGGTAACATGATTCGTGACTGTCTGGTATGTTTTGACGGTATAGAATTTGAATGTGTGGATAAGGGCTTTAAGGAAAACGAAGAGGTGGAAGTCGTACTTAGACCGGAGGATATTGATATAGTTGAGCCGGATAAGAGCAAGCTTAAGGGTACGGTGGCATCCATTGTCTTTAAGGGTGTGCATTATGAGATTATTGTACGCACAGCGCGCCGTGACTACAAGATTCATACCACGGATTACCATGAAGTGGGTAAGGATGTAGGGCTTAGCTTTACCGACGAGGACATTCATGTAATGTACAAGATGGAGAACTAATGTGCAGCATAAAGTGCCTGCGGAATGGAGATTAGTATGAAACAATTTAAAAACCTTGTCAGACCATATATTATATGGTCATTTGTACTGATTGTGGTGCCGCTGTTTTTGATTGTGCTGTATTCGGTGACTACGGGCGGCAACAGTCTGGTAAACATACAGTTTACCGGAGAGAATTTCAAGAAAATATTTGAGCCGGTGTATATGAATGTGTTTATCCGTTCATTTAAGCTGGGACTTATCACAACGGTATTGTGCCTTGTGATAGGCTATCTGCTGGCATATTTTATATCAAGGTTCAGCGAAAAGGCACAGAATATTCTTATTCTTGCAGTTACGATTCCTATGTGGATTAATATGCTGCTACGCACATATGCGTGGATAAGTCTTTTGTCGGACAACGGAATAATCAATTCACTGCTGACGCTGTTGGGACTTGACCCGGTTTCAATGATGTATACGGATTTTTCCGTTATTGTGGGACTTACCTGCGACCTGCTTCCTTTTATGGTGATTCCTATTCACACCTCGCTGGCGAAGATGGATCATTCACTTATAGAGGCTGCTTATGATTTGGGTGCCAACCCATTTAAGACTTTTTGGCGTGTGGTATTCAAGCTTTCAATACCGGGCGTAGTGAACGGAACTATTATGGTATTCCTGCTCTCAATTTCCAGCTTCGTCATTCCAAAGCTCCTTGGAGGCGGACAGTATGTACTTATCGGTAACCTGATTGAAGAGCAGTTCATATCCGTGGGCGACTGGAATTTCGGAAGTGCAATTTCACTGCTGCTTGCAGTGGCAATTCTCATTATGATCCGGATTATGAAAAAGATTGACCCGGATGAGAACGGAGGTGCCTGATATGAAGAAAGGAAAAATCGGCTCCATAATATATGTGGCACTGTGCCTTGCGTTTTTCTATATACCGATTATTGTCACCATGGTTTTTTCATTCAACTCATCGAAATCCCTGACTAAGTTCACAGGCTTCAGTCTCAAATGGTATGAGGCGCTGGTGACGGACAGGGATATAGTCAGTGCTGTGGGTGTATCGCTCAGCATCGCTGTGATAGCAACGGTTGTATCAACAATACTGGGAACAATAACCGCCATCGGACTTTCAAGAAGCCGCAGGGTGGTGAAAGAATGGTTATTAAATGTAAACAACATTCCTATTATGAACCCGGAAATTGTCACAGCGATTAGCCTTATGATACTCTTTTCGTCAATGAAGATTGAGAGGGGTTATGTGACCATGCTGCTGGCGCATATATGCTTCTGTACACCTTATGTCATTACCAGCGTGTACCCGAAGGTCAGAAGCCTTGACCCGAATCTTGCCAACGCAGCCATGGATTTGGGGGCGACACCTTTTCAGGCGCTTACCAAGGTTATCGTGCCCATGATTAAGCCGGGTATCTATGCCGGTGTACTTTTGTCATTTACAATGTCTTTTGACGATTTTGTTATTTCGTATTTTGTTACCGGCAATGGAGTTGCCAATATATCGATTATTGTATATAACATGACCAAGAGAACCAATCCTACAATCAATGCGCTGTCAACGATTGTAATCATAGTTATTGTTATTACGCTTCTTGTTGTTAATCTTGCACCTGCCATTGTGAAGAAGAGACAGGAGAGGAAAAAGAAAGCAGCAGGGCTTGAGGATGGTTCATTAATTGAAACAGAAAAGTAAGGGAGGAATATCAGATTATGAAAAAGAAATTAATTGCACTTGTATTATGCATTGCCATGACAGCGACCATGCTTTGCGGTTGCGGTTCATCCAACAAAAAGACACTTAGGATATACAATGCGGGAGAGTATATTGATAAGTCCCTGCTTACCAAGTTTGAGAAGCAGTATGGCTGCAAGGTTGTATATGAGACCTTCGATTCAAATGAGTCACTGTACACCAAGGTAATGAGCGGAAGCAAGTATGATATTATTATTCCTTCCGATTATATGATTGAACGCCTGATTAAGGAGGATTACCTTCAGCCTGTTGACTGGAGTCTTATAAACAATAAGGACAAGATTATCACTGATTTGTTCGGACGCAGCTTTGACCCGGACAACACCTATTCAGTTCCGTACTTTTGGGGTTCTGTAGGAATACTTTATGACACCACTGTTGTTTCGGAGGAGGATGCCAAGGGAGGCTGGCAGCTTCTGATGAATGAGAAATACAAGGGAGATTTGTATATGTATGATTCAGAGAGAGATTCATTTATGATTGCTCTCAAGGCTCTTGGCTATTCCATGAACACGACCAACTATGATGAGCTGGACGCAGCCTATGAGTGGCTCTGTACACAGAGAGACACCATGGCACCGGTATATGTTGGTGATGACGTAATTGACAACATGATATCGGGCAATAAGGCAATAGCCGTAGTTTATTCGGGAGATGCTGCATACATCATGTCTGAAAATGAAAAGCTTGCTTATATTGAACCT
>CAMAKT010000154.1 GCA_945836135.1 uncultured Clostridia bacterium
AGCTGCCTTTCTGGGGAACCGTGGCAGACAAGGACGAAGAAGGCTACAACGAAGCACAGCAGAGCTACCTTATGGGCGAAGCCCGTCACATCATGACCGAATATGGCAATCATCCATCCTTTGGCATGCTCTCCCTCGGCAACGAGTTATGGGGCAGCAAAAAAAGAGTCAGCGAGATTCTGTGCACTCTTAAAGGTTTTGACAACCGTTTTCTGTTTACCCAGGGCTCCAACAATTTCCAATTCGTCCCGGAGGTTGTACCGGGGGAGGATTTCTTTGTAGCAGCCCGCCTTGCTCCACCGGTAAACGGACAGAACAAGCACCTTATACGAGGTAGCTTTGCCACCTGCAATGCTCCCCTTGGCGTGATTCAGACCCAGGCTCCTTCAACAAAATATAATTTTGATGATGCCATAATGGACGACGAGGCAGACACAAAATCCATGAATAATGACATGCCGGATAATGCTGCTGACAATTCAGAAGAATCAGGAATTATAGCCATCCAGTACGGAACCGGGGTAAAATATGTCCGTGCCAATAAAAGCAACGGTAAGGTTGCCGCAGTACTTCCTATTGTAAGCCACGAAATCGGACAATACTGTATGTATCCTGATTTTGACGAGATAAACCGCTATACCGGTGTGCTCTATGCCGGAAATCTTGATATATTTAGGGGTAAGGAAAAGGCTGCCGGGATGGAAAAGGATTTTGAACGTTTCTTTAAGGCAAGCGGAACCTTTGCAGTAAACTGCTATCGCGAAGAGCTGGAAATGATGCACCGCTCCCGCTACATGGCAGGCTATCAGCTCCTTGACCTTCAGGATTATACCGGACAGAACACCTCCCTGGTGGGTGTTCTCAACTCCTTTATGGAATCTAAAGGACTAATAGACGAAAAATCATGGCGCCGTTTCTGCTCCGACGAGGTGCTGTCCGTATCCTTTGATGGCTACATATACGAGGACGGCGATATATTTAACGCGCAGATTATTCTAAGCCACTTCAATCCCCTTATGGATTTTGAAGAAAAAGAGCTTATCTGCGAGCTTTTCTATACCGACAGCACCGGAGCGGTTGAAAGCCTCATGGCATGTGCCCGGAGTAATATTAAGAGCCTTTCCTGCGGCACCCACACCTTGATGGATTTTTCATGTGACCTTGCTGTCCGGGAAAACAGGCAGCTTACAGGCGAAAGGCTTATCCTGCGGGCAGGCATAAGCGGCACTGACATTTCACAGGAGTATACCCTGCACTTGTACAGCCGCAAGGCTGTCACAGATGCTGCGCAGAGCAAGCTGCTGCACTCTGTTACTTCGCCTTTGATTACCAGCGATGCCAACGAAGCATGGAATTCCCTTGACAAGGGCGAATGTGTGCTGTTCTTCCCTTCCAAGGTCAATGAATATATACCAGGCTTTTACTGCACCGATTTCTGGAACTATCCGATGTTCCGCCAGATTTCCATACGGACCAATGAAGAAATCGCAGTGGGTACTCTCGGGCTTTGCATTGAAGATGAGCACCCGGCACTTTCCTTATTTGACAGTGAGATGTATTCCACGCCACAGTGGTACAACATAGTTTCCTGCAGCAAGGGCATCATACTTGATGGTGAACCTTTTGAGCCTGTCGTGCAGATTATCGACAACACCGACCGCTGCCACCGATTAGGATTGATTTTTGAAGCCTGCACGGACAATGGCGGAAGACTTCTGGTCTGCTCTGCCGACTATGACCGCTTAGGCTCCTGCCCTGAAGGCAGGCAGCTTATCCTGAGCCTGCTAAGCTACATTGCGAGAGGTCAGATGAAACCCGCTACCCACATCACCAAGGAATATTTTTCGAAGCTCTTTCAATAAATAAGCTATTAATTACCTATACGCATTTTTTTGCACCCCAATCCTATAAAAAACAAGGGAGCACATAAAGTATGAACAGAATTCTGCTGGTGGAGGATGATTTTTATCTGGCAAAAAATATAAGGCTTTTGCTTGAAAAAGAAGGCTATACGGTAAGTACCGCAGGTAATGTCTCATTAGCAAAGCAGCAGCTTGAAAAAGAAAAGCCCGATTTACTTTTGGTAGATGTAATGCTGCCGGACGGAAACGGCTATGAGATCTGTGACTATGTGCGCAGGAAAAAGCAGCAGCCCATAATCATGATTAGCGCCAAGGATGATGAAGAATCGATTGTAAAGGGGCTTGAAATCGGTGCGGATGATTATGTAACAAAGCCATTTAAGCCAAGAGAGCTGGTTTCAAGGATAAAAGCCAATTTAAGAAGGCTTGAGTTAAACAGCAGCATACATCTTTTTACATATGGCGACCTGGAAATTGATACAGATAAAAGAATCGTCAGAAAATCCGGACAGGAAATTACACTTAGAAACATAGAATTCCGCCTTCTTGAAATATTTGTTAAGAATCCTGAAATTATATTAAAAAGAGAACTGCTGTTGCAGAAGATATGGGATAATGGGGGCAATTTTATTGAGGATAATACCCTGTCCGTAAGCATCAAAAGGCTTCGTGAAAAGCTCGGAGAAAAGTGCGACGGTACTTCCTATATTGATACAATAAGAGGTGTGGGCTATCGTTGGAATACGCCTAAGTCTTAAATAGCTATCGGGGGATTTATATGAAAAATAAACTCGAAAACCTGATTATAAAGAACTCCTTGAAGCTGATAATTACTTTATCCGCCTTTATGGTGCTGTGCTTTGGCTTATGTCATATATGTGTAAGACGAAGTATGGTAAAGGACTACAACAGTATAGTCGGAAATGCATATTCGGAAAATGAGCAGTTGGCGGAGCTTCTTGCAGGGTATTTGTATTCCGATGAACTTACCGAAGAGGATGCTCTGCTTGGCAAACAGGCAATGAGGGAGTTTGGATATACCTCGGACGGAATGCTGTATGCCAAAACATATGACATTAGGATATATGCAATATTTTACATAATCATTGCCATTACCTTTATCCTGCTAATTATTGTAATATGCTATCACAGGAAAAATGCTGCGCTGGCGCTTGAAGAGGAAAAAGCAAGAGTAACGGAAAATGTGCTTCATTCAAACCTGGGAGAGAAGCAGTTTCTTGAGAAGAAGAACCGGCAGACCCAGAATTACATTGAGAACGTGGCGCATCAGGTCAGAACGCCCTTAACCAACATAATGCTCAATATTAATATGCTGTATGATGACCAGACGGAGGTCAATAAGGCGATTCTTGATGAATGTAATTACCATGCAGAACGAATAAACAAGCTCATGGAAAGGCTTCTTAAAATAGGAAGATTAGAAGCCGGAAAAATCGTATTCGAGAAGCAGAACGAGAATCTTAGAGTAATACTTGAAAAGCTTGTAAATGCATATCCGAAGGAAAACCGTATCATTACGAATTTTACAGATGTATTTCTGAATGTGGATTACGACTGGATTTATGAGTCCTTTAAATGCCTTATGGATAATTCCTTAGAGCATATAACAGATAATGAAAATGTATTTGTGAGCTTAAGACAGGAGAATAATAAGGCTGTAATCCTCATTGAAGATAACGGTGCAGGCTTTAATGAAGAAGATATCCCCTATATTTTTGAGCGCTTCTATTCCTCCAACGATTCACATGCTGCAAAGCATTACGGGATAGGACTTAACCTCGCAAAGCTGATTATAGAAGGACACTACGGAAGCATACATGCTTACAACAGAGACAGTCAGGGAGCAGCCTTTCGTATTGAACTGCCACAGTATAAGCTAAAATAATGTTTATGTCATTTTCATGTAAGATTGTCATGCTACACTTTCTTATATAAATCACAGGAGGTGTAGCATGATTCTTTTTTTTAGGGATATAGCAAAGGGAATCCGACGGCGTAAGAAGGAAATACTGCTGTTGGCAATAGTGGAATTTACGGTTATGGCATTGATTACCGCAGCCCTGTTGTTTCAGCACAACAGCGAGAATTACAATTTTGAAAGGAACAAATCCTACTATGGCGACTGGGTTGTTGCAGAGGTGATTACCGACGCCGACGTCGGCAGGCAGGTGCTTAAGGAGCATCCCTACTTTAGCAATTACGGCAAGGCCGTTTCAGGTATTAAGCTGGTGGATTCCGGCGGAAAGAAATACAACTATTACTTAGGCAGTATGGATGAGGAATTTATAGCCCTTGGACATATTGAGCTCAGGGAAGGACACTTCCCAAAGGCAGATGATGAAATAGCCATGGAAACCTCTCTTTTAATTGAGATGGGCTATAGCACTTCATTAGGTCAGGATATTGTGCTTCAGTTTACCGATGATGAGGGTAATAGTGAGAATCGAAGCTTTAAGCTTGTGGGAGTAATCCGGAAAAGTGCAACTCTGTGGAGCATCGGGGAGTATATGCCGGCGGCAGTCGTTACGGAAAGCATGATTAACAATCTTTCCGGCAGCACGACCACAACCTATTGTTACCGGCTTTCACAGCAGTATAAGGATATTGATACAAATGAGCTGTATAACAACCTTAATGAAAAATATTATTCAGGAAAAAAAGGCGGCTGGGAGCTTAAATACAATACCTTTTTGTATTCAACCTCCTTCTGGGGAACCCAGGAAATGTATGCTTTTGTAGAAAAAACGGTTGTACTCCTCGGCATGGCAGCAATGTCATTTCTTCTGGCAGCATATATCCAGAAGCGAAAGAAAAGTTATTACAGCTTAAGAATAATCGGCTTGTCAAAGCTTATGGTTAAACTTGTGATAATATTTGAGAGTCTGTGTTTCGGCGTGCTAAGCGGAATCGCAGGAATCCTTGTGAGCATGCTTTTCGGAGGGCTTCTCTCATATTATCTGACGGTTTCTAAGGGGCTGCTGTATTTTTATGAAATTCCTCTGACTATAGTTATTAAAGCCCTGCTTACGTGGCTGATTATCTTTGCGGGCTCGAACCTTGTGGCAATAATTGTTACCGGACGGAAGCGTCTGTATGATAATGCCAGTACGATTTCCACAAAGCTTTTATTCAGATGGCAGCTTAATAAATTAAAGCGCAAGCATATATACAGCAGTATTTTTATAAGAGAACACAAGGTATTTAAATTAAGGAGCCTTTCAGGCAGCCTGATTCTGGTGGCATTTTCAAGCCTCCTGCTGCTTAGCGCTGCAAGGCTTTGGGAGGAGTATACTATCTATAAATATGTGCAGGAAAACCATGCTGATTTTGTGGCGCTTAAATCAGCAGAAGAACCGGCAGAAGCAGGAGTGTATGCGTGGACTAATGGAGCAAATATCCAGCGGGATGAATATTCCTATGGAAAAGAACAGTTGTATTCCGGATATTCTGATGGCTTTTATGAGCAGCTTGATAATATCCCGGGGATAGCATCATATTCATTATCAGCCTTTGACAATTCTCATTTATTTGAGTGGGACAACATGGAAAATGACCCATATATAAGAGCACTCTTAACCAAGGAACAAAGCAGCGTCAGCTTCTTAGACGAGAACGGTAACAGGGTCGATTGTATTAATACGATGGAGGACGTGCTGGAGGGAAATTCATTGTTCGTCGGTTATGAGGGCTGGTATGTGTCCGACAAGAAAATATTCGACAAATATGCCAAGGATTACCCGACTCCGCTTTTGGATTATGATGAGTTTAAAAAGGGAAATCAGGTTATCGTAATAATGCCGGAAGTCGGAAGCTTTATTACCGAGGGAAGCACCATAAAAATTGTTGCGGGAAACAAGAAAATAGAGGTATGCGCAGCCTGTGTCATTCCGACTGACAAATCAGCAGACCTAAAATATGCGCATTATATTCTTCCCCAGAGCTTTAGTCCTGATGTAACGGAAGGCTTATATATTCTTGGCTCCGAAGGTCTTGGCAGGAAAATTGCCGAAGCAGAGGGACAGGAATACCTGTATAACCGTATAGAGATTAATATGGACGGTCTGGCAAACTATAATACAACGGTAAAACAATGTGCCGAACTGCTTGATATGGATAACATGAATGTGGAGACAATGTATGAGATAAAGCAGTTGAAATTAAATGAGTGGATAACAACCTTTATCATGTATTTTACATTTATTGCCCTATTGTCAGCCTTCTTTATAATCATCAGGAATAACATTATTCAGGCAGGCTTTATCTTTGAAGGAAACCGGATTATGCGTCTTCAAATGTTAGGCATGGATAAAATCCAGATTAAAAAGATGTATCTGCTGCAGGGCTTATATGAATCAAAATGGATATGGCTGGCTCTTCTGGTTACATATTCTGTCCGTGGCTTCGAAATATACAAAGAGTATAATGGCTCACAGTATCGGGTGTATATTGAAGAGCTTGGAACCTACACGGAGGATATCAGGAAAATTATACGGTACACAATAGATTCCCGTGTAAATATATGGATTTGCCTTGCTGTAATGCTCATGATTGTACTGTTCAATGTGGTGACAAGATATTTTGTCGCCAGAAGA
>CAMAKT010000155.1 GCA_945836135.1 uncultured Clostridia bacterium
GGCAGTCACGGAGAAAAAATATTACTTAAATCTCCATGCTGCCAATCGTGTCAATTTGGAAAATGCAGGTCTTCTGCCGAATAATATATATACAACAGATATTTGTACCTGCTGTAATCCCGATATCCTTTTTTCACATCGTGCTTCCAAGGGTAAGCGCGGAGGATTATGCGGATATCTGATGATTAAGGATTAGTTGAGTCCTTTCTCATATTCCTGTTTCATTTCATCATTATATTCGTTGATTAAGTCATGTATTCTTTCGGTAGGATCCATAAGTCCGCCTATAGACTTGTCATGGTTCAATGCGTCAATAATCTTGGCCAGGAACTTACTCATGTCAGCTTCGATAAAGTAAGGCTTGGCCTTGGTCGTTTCATTGATGTAAGTAAGGTTGGTTGTGACAACGCCTGTGATGCATCCGTTGTTGTAATATTCATCAAATTTTGCCATGCCATCGGTAAAGAGCCCGAAGGTTGTGCATACAAAAACGCGGTTGCAGCCTCTTCGCTTAAGATTGGCGGCGGTATCAAGGATGCTTTCACCTGATGAAATCATATCATCAATGACCAGAACATCTTTTCCGGTAACATCTGCACCAAGAAACTCATGGGCAACAATAGGGTTTTTGCCATTGATTACATGTGCATAGTCACGGCGCTTGTAAAACATTCCAAGTTCTACGCCGAGGACACTTGAAAAATATACGGCACGGCTCATGGCGCCTTCATCAGGCGAAATTACCATAAGATGTTCCTTATCAATCTTAATGTCCTTGTACTTCTCAGTGATAGCCTTAATGAACTGATAAGGTGGCTGGAAGTTATCAAAGCCGCGAAGTGGTATGGAGTTGTTAACTCTTGGATCATGTGCATCAAATGTTATTATATTGCTGACCCCCATCTTGGTAAGCTCCTGAAGTGCAAGGGCGGCATCTAAGGATTCAAGCTTTGAACGCTTGTGCTGGCGACTTTCATATAAAAATGGCATTATTACTGTAATTCTTTTGCAGTGCGAGCCTGCCGCAGCGATTATTCTTTTTAAATCCTGAAAATGGTTGTCAGGGGACATATAGTTGGTATGACCGAATACGCTGTATGTTATGCTGTTGTTGCACACATCGGTAAGAATATAAAGGTCGCTGCCACGTACAGAGTCCAAAATCTGTCCTTTTGCCTCACCTGAACCGAAACGAGGGCACCTGCTGCCCACAATATAAGAATTCTCAAGGTAGCCCTTAAATTCAATTCCCTCTTTGTGATCTGTATGTGCTTCATTACGGAATTGTACGATGTAATCATCAACTTTCTTTCCAAGCTCTTCACAGCTTTGCATAACAATCAGCTTAAGAGGTGCTACAGGAGGTGTTGTGAGTTCTTTTTCGCTGCTCATAAATTATGTCTGCCTTTCTTTTCTTATGGATTACGGATTGCAAAAGCAACAAGTGCTCATCAATCCGTAAAAATTATAAATTTATCTTCGGGTGTAGTCAAGAGAAATCCTTTACAAACTCAAAATTACTTGTTATGATGTATCTATTCATTATAATTTACGAGGTGAAAACATGAGTAAACCGATTGTTGCCATTGTCGGCAGACCGAATGTTGGAAAGTCCACGCTGTTTAATGCTCTGGCAGGACAGCAGATTTCCATCGTCAAGGATACACCCGGTGTTACAAGGGATCGTATCTACGCTGATGTAGAATGGCTTCAGTATAATTTTACAATGATTGATACAGGAGGAATTGAGCCGGACAGCAAAGACATCATTCTTTCGCAGATGAGGGAACAGGCGCAGATAGCTATAGATACAGCTGATGTTATTATTTTCCTTGTGGATGTTAAGCAGGGGCTTGTGGACTCCGATTCTAAGGTGGCGGATATGCTTAGACGTTCCGGCAAGCCTATTGTGCTGGTTGTCAATAAGGTTGATGATTTCAACAAGATGATGCCGGATGTATACGAGTTCTATAATTTGGGAATAGGAGATCCGATTCCGGTTTCTTCGGTCAACAGACTTGGCTTTGGAGATATGCTTGATGTTGTGACCGGATATTTTACGGAGGAGATGCTTAGTGATTCAGAGGATGAGCGTCCTCGAATTGCCATTGTAGGCAAGCCTAATGTAGGTAAATCTTCTATAATTAACAAGCTCACGGGAGCTAATCGTGTAATTGTATCGGACATTGCCGGAACCACCCGTGATGCCATTGACACGGAAGTCACTTATCAGGGCAGGGAATATGTGTTTATTGATACTGCCGGTCTTCGTAGAAAAAGCAAGATTAAGGAAGAACTTGAGCGATACAGTATTATACGTACAGTCAGTGCTGTAGAGAGGGCGGATGTTGTCCTTGTCGTCATTGATGCCACTGAGGGAGTTACCGAGCAGGATGCTAAGATTGCCGGAATTGCTCATGAGCGTGGCAAGGGAATAATTGTTGTAGTCAACAAGTGGGATGCAATTGAGAAGAATGACAAGACCATGTATGAACACAGCAACAGAATTAAGGAAATTCTTTCATTTATCCCTTATGCGGAGATTATGTTCGTATCAGCAGAGACAGGCCAGAGGCTTAACAAGCTCTACGACATGATTGACATGGTTATAGAGAACCAGAATATGCGCATTCAAACAGGTGTCCTCAACGAGATATTGTCAGAAGCAGTTGCCATGCAGCAACCGCCTTCGGATAAAGGACGCCGTCTTAAGATTTTCTATATGACACAGGTTGCCGTGGCACCGCCGACATTTGTTATTTTTGTAAATGACAAGGAGCTGATGCATTTCTCCTATACGAGATATATTGAGAATAAGATAAGGGAGGCATTCGGCTTCAGAGGTACGGCACTTAAGTTTATAATACGTGAGAGAAACGAAAAGGAGTAACAGTATATATCATGGAAACAATAGTTCAACGAATTATTTGTCTTGTAATCGGTTATGTTTTCGGACTGTTCCAGACGGGGTATATCTACGGCAAGCTGCATGGAATAGATATACGCAAGGAGGGAAGCGGTAATGCCGGTACAACTAACGCACTTCGCGTGCTGGGCAAAAAAGCAGGAGTAATTACTTATGCCGGCGATATGCTCAAGGCTGTGCTGGCAGCTGCGGTTGTGCGCCTGATTTTCGGAGAAAGCCATAAGGATATTATTATGGTGCTGGTGCTTTACTGCGGTCTGGGCGTTATTCTGGGGCACAATTTTCCATTCTACCTTGGCTTCAAGGGAGGTAAGGGAATTGCGGCATCTTCCGGTGTTATTATTGCAATCGGATATTGGCCGCTTATTCTTTTAGGTTTTTGTACCTTTATGACACTTACTATTGTAAGCAGATACGTGTCCTTGGGCTCTCTTGTTATGATGACGGGATTTTTAATTGAATTTATTATATTTGGAATTAAAGGAATGGTTCCTGGTTTATATCCTGCTGAACTTGTGGAGGCAATTATTATAGTTGCGGTGATTACAATACTTGCTTTCTGGCGTCACAGAGCCAATATCGGACGTCTTATTCACGGCAATGAGCGCAAATTATGGGGAGGAAAGAAGGAGAACTAATATGTCAAAGGTATGTATTGCAGGTGCGGGAAGCTGGGGCCTTGCTCTGGCTATGGTACTTGAGAAAAACGGACATGATGTGACAATATGGTCTGCGCTGGCAAAGGAGATAGAACTTATTAAAACAGAGCATGAGAATAAAAGATGCCTTCCGGGCGTTATTATTCCACCGACAATTCATCTCACGGAGAATATAGAGGAAGCACTGACAGACAAGGAAGTAATTGTTATGGCCGTAGCTTCACCGTATATTCGTTCCACAGCAGCAATGTTTAAGCCATATATTAAGCCGGGACAGGTTATTGTGGATGTTGCCAAGGGAATTGAGGAGAGCAGTCTTCACACTCTGTCACAGGTGATTTTAGAGGAGCTGCCTGAAGCTAAGGTTGCGGTACTGTCTGGACCTACACATGCTGAGGAGGTCAGCCGCTTTATTCCGACTACCTGTGTTATTGGTTCGGAGGATGAAGAGACGGGACGTTTCTTACAGAATCTTTTTATGAATGAGAATTTCCGTATCTACACCAGTACGGATGTACTTGGTGTTGAACTTGGTGGTTCACTTAAGAATGTCATTGCTCTTGCAGCAGGAATCGCCGATGGCTTAGGCTATGGGGATAATACCAAGGCGGCACTTATCACAAGAGGTATTCATGAGATATCGAGACTCGGAGTTGCTATGGGCGGCAAGCTGCAGACCTTTTATGGGCTTACGGGAATGGGCGACTTAATAGTAACCTGCGCAAGTATGCACAGCCGTAACCGCAGAGCGGGCATACTTATAGGTCAGGGTAAGAGTATGCAGGAAGCCATGGACGAGGTTCAGATGGTTGTCGAAGGTGTGCATTCCGCCAAGGCTGCTCTTACGCTTGCACATAAGTACAATGTGCCTATGCCTATAACAGAGGAAATTAACAGAGTTTTATTTGAAGGTAAGAGCGCAAGGGATGCTGTGAGTGAGCTTATGCAGCGTGACAAAAAAGTTGAGTATGAATAAAAATGTTCTATAAAATCACCTCCCCCACATATAATGTATCAGATGTATACATTTATGCGAGGGAGGTTTTTTTGTTGGATACATATAATATATACAAGGATATAAATGCAAGAACCGAAGGGGAAATCTATATTGGAGTAGTAGGCCCGGTAAGAAGCGGAAAATCAACCTTTATTAAGCATTTTGCTGAGAGACTTATTCTGCCCTTTATGGAGGAGGGAGCGGGCAAGGAACGTACCAAGGATGAACTGCCGCAGTCTGCTGCCGGTAGAACAATTATGACAACGGAACCTAAATTCATTCCAAGAGAGGCCTGCACAATTACACCTGTAAAGGATATCACAATGAAAATAAGATTAATTGACTGTGTGGGCTTTATGGTGGAGGGAGCAACAGGGGTTGTTGAGGAGGGGCATGAGAGACTTGTCAAAACACCATGGTATGACTATGAAATACCTTTTTCTGAAGCGGCCGAGTTCGGGACACGCAAGGTTATCAAAGACCATTCCACTGTAGGTATAGTTATGACAACGGACGGAAGCATAGGAGAACTTCCACGGGAGAATTATAAAGCAGCGGAGGCTTCAACAATTGAAGAACTTAAGAAAATAGGTAAGCCCTTTGTGGTTGTTGTTAATTCCAAGGCACCTTATTCCCAGAAAGCACAGCAGTGTGTTGAGGAGATAAAAAAGACATACAACACTGATGCCATAAGTATTGACTGTGAACAGCTTACAATGGAGGATGTAAATAAGGTGCTTGAAATACTTCTTAACAACTTCCCGGTTAACGGTATTGAATTTTATTTTGATAAATGGATTGATACACTTCCTGAGGATAATGAAATTAAGCAGGCAATGATTGAATGTGCCAGAGGAATTCTTGACAAGATTACATACATGAAGGATTTCACCAAGGATGTACTTAAGCAGCAGTGCAAATACATAGAAGAAATTAAGAGTGAACCGGTCGACATGGCAGACGGAATCATAAGGCTTAACTTCAAAACGGACGAAAACCTTTATTTCGATATGCTAAGTTCACTTGCCGGGCAAACGATAAAGAACGAGTACGAGCTTATTAATCTTATCAAGAACTATGCAAAAGAAAAAGACAGTCTTGCACGTTATACAGCAGCAATTGAGACAGTAAAACAAAAAGGATACGGTGTTGTTTCACCTTCAAGGGATGAGATAAGTATCTCAGAGCCGGAGGTTATCAAAAACAGCGGACGTTACGGTGTAAAGATTAAGGCGGAAAGCCCGTCATATCACATGATTAAGGTCAATATCGGAACGGAAATTGCGCCTATTGTCGGCAGCGAGGAGCAGGCAAATGATTTGAAAAAATATATTGATGAAAACACGAAAAACGGTGATGCCTGGGATATCAATATTTTCGGAAAGACCATCGAGCAGCTTGTGGATGATGGAATCAGAACCAAGCTTGCAATGATGAATGATGACTGCCAGACCAAACTCATGGATACCATGCAGAAGGTCGTAAACGACAACAGCGGAGGCATAATTTGCCTGATAATATGATTTAATGACAATAGATAAGGTATAGTAAGTTCTTGATATATGCAAGGCAAGGCTTCAGAAACAGAAACCCGTAAAACATGAGAAAGATGCCCGGA
Organism: uncultured Clostridia bacterium; assembly: GCA_945836135.1. GTDB lineage: Bacteria > Bacillota > Clostridia > Lachnospirales > Lachnospiraceae > CAG-882. The sequence continues at coordinate 6,201 of CAMAKT010000155.1, forward strand.
TAAGGCGGATTTCTCATGTTTTTAAATTGGCAGTCATTAAGAGCAGTATAATACGAGGTCTTATGCAAGTTCAAAGGCTATGTTGTAATTTACCATAATTTGAGGTATAATAATAAAAATTTACAAATTGTGTACTGAAACGGAGACAGCTATGAATGAACTGGACTGGATTATATATTTCGGCCTTCCGATAATTGCTTTTTTTCTCTTTTT
>CAMAKT010000156.1 GCA_945836135.1 uncultured Clostridia bacterium
CAATGGCATTAAGTTAAGAAAGTCTCACATCACATTCAATGTGGTGTGGAATTTTTTTATGTAAAAGTATTGACAAATATACAGAAAAATGCGGCCGCTTTAGCTACTGATTATTTTAAGAGGTAGCTAAAGCGGCCCTTGTAATTAGAAATCATCTTTTTACAAGGAGGACACCGCATGAACAGAAAATCTCAAGAATTAAAGAATTTATTGATTAGCATTATCAATACGCAGAAACAAAACTTAACCGGTCTTGTTTCTGATCCGCTTGTGGATTTTTCAAGAAACAGAAAAATACCATACGAAAATATGATTTTATCATTGCTAACAATGGAAGGAAACACTTTGACAAACGAATTATTGCATCAGTTCGGCTGTAATACAACTACTGCAACAGCATCAGCATTTGTACAACAGAGAAAGAAAATACTTCCAATAGCATTGGAAAAACTTTTTCATGATTTTGTTTTGCAAACTTCCCAAGAAGATAATTATAAAGGATATAAGCTTTTGGCTGTTGACGGCTCAGATATTCAAATCCCAACAAATTTAAAAGATGAGGATTCTCTTATTATAACCAAAGAAGGTGTTACACCTTATAATTTACTTCATTTAAATGCTTTGTATAACCTGTTAACACATACATATGAAGATGCTATTGTATTTAAGCGTAAGGAAGCCGGAGAAAACAAAGCACTTACTGAAATGATAGACAAATCTGCTATTAAAGGAAAAGCAATCGTAATAATGGATAGAGGATATGAAGCTTACAATAACATGGCACATATCCAAGAAAAAGAATGGTTTTATCTGATACGTATAAAAGACTTTGGGCAGCACAAAACCGGTATTCTGCATGGCTTAGAATTACCGGATGCAGATGAGTTCGATGAGTATATAGATTTAAACCTATCACGTAAGCAGACAAATGAAATGAAACAGTTATTCCAGAAGAAAAATGCTTTTCGGCGAATCGCACATAATAAAACTTTTGATTATCTACCCGCAAAAAGCAAAAAATCAGATGCTACAGTATTGTATTATTTACCTTTTAGAATTGTACGTTTTCCAATTTCGCAAGATTCTTACGAAGTTGTTGTAACAAATTTGGATGCAGTGGAATTCCCACCAGATGAACTCAAAAAACTATACAGTATGCGTTGGGGAATTGAAACTTCATTCAGAGATTTGAAATACACAGTAGGATTACTTCATTTTCACTCAAAAAAGGTGGAATATATTCTTCAAGAAATCTTTAGCAGCTTAATAATGTACAACTTTTCTGAACTGATTACCTCGCACGTAGTCATTGAAAAGGGAACCAGAAAATATGAATACAAAGTCAATTTTTCTGTTGCGGTACATATATGCCGTGAATTCTTATTGAAAGAAAATATCCCACCTGATATTGAATTACTTATTGCTAGATATATAACGCCTATTCGTCCTGGGCGTACCAGACCTCGTGAAATGAAAGTCAAACAAGCAATAAGTTTCATGTATAGAATAGCATAAAACATCAAAAAAATGTATTGATTTTTGACAAGGGAATGCCCTTGTCTATTTGTCGTGCTTTTGAATACCCTCACATATGGAATTCTATCTATAACACGAAAAAAAAAAGAGAAGTCAATATCGAAAAACGATACTAACTTCTCTTCATCGCCCTTAACTTAATGCCATTGGGTTTCTACCCAAGAGTGCTTCTATGAATATTCTCACATAATACAATTTATACTATTTAGTCTCCGGCCAATTACACCTGTACCACATTCTCCGAGAGCCATTCCTTCACACACTCAACGCTTGAATTGACAGCCTGTGCAATATTGTCCACCGACATTCCCATCCTTGCAAGTGAGAGTGCAGTCTCCTTTCTAGTTTTTGCTTCGCATTCTTTGTATAACTTATCCTTCTCTTCTTCCAGCAACTCTTCCAGCAGTTCTTTCATCTCTTCACACATAGTGTCCACTCCTTCCTGCGTCTCTTTAAGCTCACGCACACGTCCAGCCAATACTTCACTGTACATATCTTCAGCATTGCAACATTGAAAGTCGTGCATCAGTCTGCCCAGTTCTGTATCTTCATTATTCTCTGCACTGACATATATAATATTAGCATCATCCCCAAATTCTGTACCTGTCTCCCGTATTGTCCTATGTATGTGATAAATCGGAAGTCCATATCCCAGACAATCCTTTCGGGTAATAAAAATTACATAGGATTCCGGCAGTTCTTTAAAGTCTTTTCCCTGATTCAGTGTATTCATATCCAACAGACCGCTGTGGTATCTGGCTCTCTTAGGTGAAGCGCCTTTGCTCTCCTGTTGGACTTCAATATCGAACTTACGTCCTTCGTCATCACTTGCCACGCAATCCAAGATTGCCGACCTGCCCTGCAGGTTCTTATAATCCTTCTGTACAACAACCTCAAGCACTTTCAGCTTCCTCTGCAGAATGACCTGTAGAATGTACTCTGCGCATTCAGGCTTATTCAGCACATTGCGCATGAACACATCACTCATCAGTGTCAGTTTGTCAATTACGCTTATGTACTTTTCGTAGCGGACTTCAAGCCCACCACCAGCGACTTTCTCTTGTGTCACTTTCTTTTCAAATTTCACTATATGATACCTCCTGTGTGGTGCAGGAGCCATCACCTCAGTCGTCTCCTGCTTATATTAATGGGAAATAAAGCACAGACTCCTGAATATGAATAAAGATAGATTATAGAAATTCTTGAGAAATATGCTTTAAATATAGTCTAGCATATTGTATCATTTTTAGCAACAATAAAATTTGAAAATACTGAGCAGTATTTACATCTATTTATCTTCATTTCGCTACCACCTTATTTCAGTTCCGTGCCGCCCCATTCCACAACAGTAAAGCCGGTACGCTCGGGTGCGGTCAGTTCCTGTTTCTGAAGTTCCACATATTCATCGGTTGCCTTCCAAGCCATAAACACACGAATAAGAGTGTCAGGTGTGGGATTGACTTTTAACTGTGCCGCATCGGTGTAGCTGTCAGTCTGGAAAGAAATGATATTATATTCATTCTGCTCCATCAATGGCAGCCAGTACACAATGAACTCATTTGATTCCCGGCGGGTAAGACCGAGCTTTGCAAGCGTATCTTCTAGGAATACTGCTGTATCCTCGCCCTTTACACAGAAACCTTTAGAAAGGTCATATTGTGCGTAGGTTTCTCCTTCCCAGTAGAGATAGTTATAAGTCTGTCCGTTTGCCTCGGTCAGCGTTCCGTCAGGGGAAGCTGTAACTGTCCAACCATCATTATAAGCAGGATAAGTACAGGTCAACCTGCCATCCAAAGTAAGATTGACAGAAACCTCCATTTCGTCTTCCGTATATAGGTAAATAACCGGTTTATAAGCCACGCTGGGTTCTGATTCAAAACCGCTTTCCTTAAATCTATTCTCTTCCATTTGCCACAGACTGTCTATGGACTTAAAGTTGTTCGGGAAGAAATACACCTTAGTTTTATCGTAGACAGTATCACCGTTCAGGCGATTCCAGTCCACAATCTTATAAGTCAGTGCTGTGTATTCCCGCGTTCCACCGTCCTTATATTTTCCGGTCGGTATCGGAACAAAAAGCAATATGCCAACCACAACACAAAAAGGTAAAAGCCATTTTCTTTTCTTCATCATTCAGCACTCCTTTACTTAATCCGTTATTCCCAATAGAGCGCTTAATTCTTCTAGCTGAGAATCGGTAAGAATAATTCTGGTATTTTCATCTACATTGAATAATTCATTATTGTCCAGCGCATAGACTTTTTCCGAGCCATCTTCTGTGACAAAGGTAATTATATAGCCGGTCAAATTTTTTGTACTCTCATTCTGATCCGCAGCATCTTCATCAGCAGTTAATCCTCCATCAGCTGATTCATTCAGAGCGGAAATCGTCTCAAATATCCTGGCAACTTTCACCTTATCCGTAACACTTTGAGAACCAACGTTAGAACTATCCGCATTTCGAATCATAACCTCCGTATAAGGGCAGACGTAGCTGTTGCTTGTAGTGCAGTCTTCAATAACGACTTCTGCAACATTTTTAACAGCTTTCTTCGGCATCATTGCGGGCATAATCATCACCGACCATACAGTAACAACCAGGCACAACGGGATGCACAGAGACAAAATGTGATTACGTTTTTTCTTGCGCTCTTTTATTCTTTTTTCGCTGCGGCGGAATACTTCCGCTTTGCATTCATCTATTTCTCTCATAATAACAGCTCACCATCCTCTCCAAGAATGATGCGAAGTTCCTTTTTTGCACGATATAAAAGATTATCCACCTGTTTGCGGTTTTTCTTCATAACCTTTGCGGCTTCCTCATAAGTCATCTTTTCAAAGTATACGAGGTGTACCACCACACGCATATCCTCCGGCAATTTTGCAAGGGTTGCATTTACAATCCGCTTGCGTTCGTCTGCCAGCACCATTTCTTCAAGTCTTTGCTCATCTGACAAACTATCCGCCTCGGACAGCTCCACAAAGTCAATGACTTTACGGTGTTTTATGTAGTCGAGGGCACGGCTCCTGCCCACCATATACAGATATGTTTTCAGCGTAACCTTGAAGTTGTACCGATGACGATGCACGACAAGATCCGAAAAGGTATCTATCGCAATATCTTCGGCTGCATGTGTATCATGCACATAACGGTCGATAAAAAAAACAAGTCCGCGAAACAGTTCCTTCATCAGATCGTCAAAGGCACTTTCGTCACCATCAAGGAAACGTCGGTAGCTACTTGCGCCGTTATCCATATGCCTTCCTCCTAAACCTGGGCTCACATCCTACCCCCTCACTTATTATACGACTGAACAATATACAGTTCCTTATGAATTACAAATAAAGCCACAACTTTTTATCTATTCTATCTGATGCCTTAACATCCACAGCGCCGGCATATTGGAAAGCGCCATGCAGGCATTGAATATATCCGCAAGCAGCCATACCGTATCCGCCTTAAGAAAGCATCCGGCAAATACTGCTGCAATATACAATATCTGAAATTTTCGCCTTGCCCATCCGTCCCTTCCCGTCAGGAAATCAAGACAGCTGACCGCATAATGATTCCATCCAAGTATAGATGTGAAGGCAAAAAAAGTCAAACTGACTGTTATTATGGCACAGGCATGGGGATAGGCAATGGACAGCCCTTTTTCTACCGCTGCTATTGTGGCAGTCACTCCCTTAACCATATCCGATTTCCACACACCGGTCACAACCAGCACAAGCCCCGTAATCACGCACATCACGCAGGTGTCAACAAATGTTCCGAGCATTGATACAAGCCCCTGCCTGCGGGGCGAATTCTCGTCGGAAGCAGCCGCGGCAATGGGAGCCGCTCCCATTCCTGCCTCATTTGAAAAAATTCCTCTGGAAACACCAATACGCATAACAGTCCATACAGATACCGCACCGCCGCCTAAAACCGCCCGCGGACAGAACGCCCCCTTCACCACAAGTCCTATTGCCTGCGGCAGTCTGTTCGCATACCGTAACAGGATAATAAAGCATACTCCCATAAAGCCAGCCGCCATGAATGGCACCACAACAGAAGCAAAGGCGGCAATCCTGTTCACGCCGCCCAGAATTACCATTGCAGCAGCGGCAGTGATAATAATTGCCGCAAAAAAAATTATTAATTGCAATCTTCCCTCATCCATGTTTCCTGTGCTGCTTAACGAATATGCCGTTACGCATTCCTGCACTGCCTGAATAATGCTGTTGGTCTGTGTGAAGGTTCCGATGCCGAACAGTCCGGCGCACATTCCCGATACCGCGAAAAAAACTGCCAGAGGTCTGTATTTTTTACCAAGACCTTTTACAATATACAAAAAAGGCCCGCCAAATCGGCTGCCCTCCTGTGTTTTTTTTCTATATTTAACTGCCAGATAACATTCTGCATACATCACGCTCATACCGATGAATGCCGCTGCCGCCATCCAGAATACCGCCCCCGGGCCTCCTGCCTGTACCGCCAGAGCGACACCTACAATATTCCCCGTACCAAGGCAGGCTGCAAGGGATGTGCACAGTGCACCGAAGGCGGATACGCCCTTTTTTCCGGTTGTATTGTCTGCTTTTCCCGTAACAACATCTGTAGAGCAGTCCTTGGCTTTGTCTTCGACTTGATCCGTTATGTAATCCTCGGCTTTGTCCGATGCACAGTCATTAGCTTTTCCCGGATTATCCGGCGAAACAGTCAGACGCATCGCCTCCCCCAGACACCGTAGCTGTACAAATCTTAATCTTACGGTAAAATATAACCCACCAAGAAGAATGAACGCAAGTACCGGAACACCCCACAAGAATACATTAATCCCTTCAAGAATATCGTGC
>CAMAKT010000157.1 GCA_945836135.1 uncultured Clostridia bacterium
TACAATCATTAAGGGTAATGCTGTTATCATATTCATGAAGTTCCTCATATGCTGCATACTTCCCAATGGAGCAGTTATTCTCGTGAGCGAGGTTAGCTGTATCCATATTGGCATGATGGATTATTCCTGAAGCTTCAGAGTATGATTTGCAGCTCTCTATGCCTGACTGAAGTTCATCACAATATTGGGATACAATCGTAAATGTTAAATCAGATGTATTTTGATTCAGATAATAAGCCTGGAAATCTTTGTTACATAGCAATTCTTCAATGGCATCAGTATAATATTTATTTTTCAGATTGAGCTGCCTGCATATTCTCTCTGCATCATCATTGTAAGGAATTACATCAATTACTCTATTCCATTTATTGAGGCATATTTCCATTGAAGGATTTACATCTATGCTTATGTAGGATGCCGGTCTGGCATAAGCATTTATATACATAGAACCTAATAATATCAGGCACAGGCAGGCTGCAATACTGCTATATATTAATAACTTCTTTGAAAACGATTGTTTTTTTTTCTTAGGTGCTGCCTCTTGTATATACTTATCAGAGACATCTGTCAGCATTCTGGATAAATCTTCACTATTCATATATTATATCCCTCCTTAATGAGTGCATTCCTTAGTTTTTCTCTTGTGCGGGATAAAGACATCTTTACCGCACTTTGGCTCATATTATTCTGATGAGCAATTTCATATACAGATAAAAAATACCAGTATCTTTGCATAAATATTATTCTGTTATTTGGCTGCAAATTCTCCAGGAATGAATTAATAATATTTAATAAAGTCTCTCTGTTTATTACAGAATCTTCTATACCTTCTCCCGATGTAATGATTTCTCCAAGTTCTTCTATTGCAACCTCAGTATTGTTCCGTCCTCGTTTTTGTGTTGTGTTTTTACGATAAAAATCCAACGCGTGGTTACGGGTAATTTTACCTAAAAAAACAGAGAATACTTTAGGCCGGTTAGGCGGTATACTATTCCATGCACTTAGCCATGTATCACATACGCATTCTTCGCTATCTTCCTTGTTCATAAGAATGCGATAGGCGATTGAAGTACAATAATTCTCATATTTTTCTTTTGTTTGTTTAATGGCATTTTCTGATCTTTCAAAATATAGATCAAGAATCATTTCGTCATCCATTGATATGCCCTCCTTTGTCTTTCAACTATATAGACGTAATTCATAAATGCGAGGTCACAGGTCAAAAAAAATATTTTGAAACTAGCTGTATTATGCTATAATTATTTTATGTATAATTGAAATTAAGAAGCTGAAAAATGAATTAAGGAACAGCTGCTTAAAATAATATCCAAGAGATATTATAGAACCGGATAAAGGAGCATACAAGATGGCATATTTGATTAGTGAAACAACAAGAGAAGAGAGAGAAAGGATTGTGGCAGAATCTCTTGGCAATATCGAGGCGAGCTGCGACGGATGTATGGCAGGCCTTGTGGAGATGTATCAGGATTATATCGATGGCAAAAAAGAACTTCGCCAGATTAATATGGAATTTAACGCCCGGTATGTGAAGGGCGATGAAATGCCGGAGAGGGAGGGATGCGGATATGTATAATTTTACGTTTCAGGTTCCTACAAGGATTCATTTTGGTAAGGGAACAATATCATTTTTATCCGAATTAAAGGACTATGGCAGGAAGGTGCTGTTGGTATATGGTGGAGGTTCCATTAAGAAGAACGGCATCTATGATAAGGCGATGAGTATTCTTAAAGATGCTGACCTGGAGGTGCTTGAACTTGGCGGAGTGGAGCCGAATCCGCGAATAGAGACCGTCCGCAAGGGTGTTTCGATATGCAAATCAGAGAATATTGATATGGTGCTTGCAATCGGCGGTGGAAGTACCATAGACTGTGCCAAGGTTATTGCAGCGGGGGCTAAGTATGCCGGTGATGCATGGGAGCTGGTGCTTGATGGCTCTAAGATAGCGGGGGCACTGCCTGTTTTTGATATTCTGACACTGGCGGCTACAGGAACGGAAATGGATCCATATGCGGTAATCAGTGACATGACGAAGAATGAGAAATGGGGAACCGGTTCTAAGTTCATGGTTCCTGCCATGTCCATACTTGACCCGGAGTATACCTATTCTGTTTCTAAGAAGCAGACGGCTGCGGGAACAGCGGATATGATGAGTCACACAATGGAGAATTATTTTTCCATGGAGAATGCAGACTGCCAGAAATTCATGGCGGAGGGGCTGCTTCGTACAATGATTAAGAACGGCCCGATTGCTTTAAATGAGCCAACTAACTACGATGCCCGTGCAAATCTTATGTGGGCAGGAACACATGCCATCAATGGAGTTGTGGGTGACGGTTGCTCTCCGGCGTGGTGTGTTCATCCGATGGAGCACGAACTGAGCGCATTTTATGATATTACACATGGTGAAGGCCTGGCAATACTTACTCCTGCCTGGATGGAGCATATTCTTAATGATGACACGCTGGGCATGTTCGTGGATTTTGCCAGAAATGTCTGGGGACTTACAGGGGATGATGATTATGCACTGGCTCATGCCGGAATTGATGCCCTTAGGAAGTTCTTCTTTGAGACCATGGGTATTCCTTCCAACCTGAGAGCTGTTGGTATTACCGATGAGAAGAATTTTGAAATCATGGCACAGAAGGCCTGCGATGGTTCTAAGGGCTCTTTCGTTCCACTTAGTAAGGAAGATATTATTGAGATATTCAGAGCAGCGTTCTGATGGAAAGGATATAAGTCATGGAAACCTGGTTTTACGAAGTAGTCAGCATAGATGGAGACTATGCTAATCTTAAAAGAACAGATATCGAATCAGATGAATTAAAGCTTGTTGCCAGGGCATTGCTTCCGGCGGAGATATATGAGGGATGCCGGCTGAAATACGAGCTGATGCAGTATGAGTTGGTATAGATATGAAAAGGAAAAGAATAAAGGCGATTATTTTAATAACCTTCATCATTGTAATAATTATTGCAAGTATAGGAATAATAAATCATACAGTCGGTGGCGAAACATCAGGAGGAGATAAGAAAATGAATGGATATACTTCAATTACAATGGATGAAGCAAAAGAGATTTTCAGTACACAGGGAGATTATATTATTCTGGATGTCAGAAGGGCGGATGAGTTTGCCCAGGGGCATATTCCGGGGGCAATTAATATAGCCAACGAAGATATTACAGATGCGGAACCGGCAGAGCTTCCGGATAAAGAGCAGACCATTTATGTGTACTGCCGCAGCGGCAACAGAAGCAAACAGGCATCCGCCAAGCTTGCGGACATGGGCTATACCCACATCATAGAGTTTGGCGGAATAATTGACTGGACAGGGGCTGTTGAAAAATAGGAAATACTGTAAAGCGGTATTTCCTTATTTTCTCAGAGTTTCACAATATCTGTTGTCTTTTTTTATTTTTTTCTTAAGTAATTCTATAAATTCACAGCACATTGGATTGTGCTCTTCTCCGTTTCTCCATGCAAGGTAGAAGGATACTTCACCGTTCGGAATGGTTATTTCTTTTAACCAGTCATAGCTGTTCACATCAGAGGGCAGTGAAGTTCCCGAAGCAAAACCATTCGTCATTTTAATAATCTTGTATCTCCAGTCACGCTCATTGATTTTTATAATATTTTCAGGATTGATATATGGCCTGATTGGATGCGGACTAAGAAACATATCATCGTTATATTCGATATAAGGATAATGAAAAACCGCATGCAAAATATCATTGTCATTTGTGTATTTTGAAAGAATCGGATGAATGCAGGATATGTACATTACAGTAGGAATCTCGGCTACTTTAAGAATGCGTATTCCCTTGTGGCGGAGCATATGTTCTGTGTTCAAATCCTGCCCGGAAACACCGGCTACAATGGCAAGGTCACATTGAAAATTCATAAGAAGATTTATGGCATCATTAGAGGTTGTATTGTTATACTGGATATGAATATTTTCGCCTACATGGTTAAAAGCAAGCTCTGAAAATGCATTGCAGGAATAGGAGCTTGTTACACTGGCAAGTGAAAATTTCTTTGAATCATATGTATCTCTCAGATGCTCAATTTCACCGCATTCCTTCAGTATAGTGGATGCATGTATGATGAGCTCGCGTCCGGGTTCCGTGGGTATAAGTCCACCGGCAGTTCGGTTAAAAATTGTGTATCCCAGTTCGTCTTCAAGATTCTTTATTAATTTGCTTATATTGGAGGTTGAAGTAAAGAGATTTCTCGCAGCAGTTGATATGGAACCGGTTCTGCTGCACTCCATAATGTATTTAAGCTGAATCAGTGTCATTTATAAAAAAACTCCTTTTTACTTTATAATTTTAAACAACAAACTCCGTTTCATTTTATTTCTTCGAAAAATAAAAATCGGATAGAACGATTATATTTCTATTTGAAAAAAATTCAACACCTTTCAATATTTTTTACATTTTCAAGATGCATCCCACGTGATAAAACATACCTAAAGTCAGTCAGACATTCCGACAGGCTTCATTATATGCCGCTTTTTGTGGCGAAGGAGGAATATTGTATGAGAAAGAAGATGCTTGGAAAAATTGTTTCAGTTGCCATGGCTGTAACACTTATGGCAGGGATGACAGCTTGCTCGAAGAGTGAGGGGACAGCAACCGAGACGAAGGAGAAGTCAACTGAGACGCAGGAATACACTCCGCTTGAGACAGAGAGTGAAAACATTTCTACAGAAACTAAGTTCAAGGATACCATTAATATTGCTGTAGCCCAGGAAAGTGCTACATATGATTTACCAAAGACCACTTCGGTAGTAGCCAGACAGATGTTAGCAGGAACAGTGTGGGAAAGACTTGTTACATTAAATGCCAATGCTGAGCCGGTTCCTGAACTGTGTACCTCCTGGGACATGTCAGCGGATGCTAAGACTTTTACTTTCTACCTCAGGAAGGGCGTGCTTTTCCATGATGGAACTGAAATGAAGGCGGAAGACGTGGCTGCATCACTTAACAGATGGATTGAATCTTATTCACAGGCAATGGCTCTTGTGGGTTCAGGAAGATTCACAGTAGTGGATGACTATACTGTTACTATTACAACGGATAATGCAGCACTCACATTAGTTGATATGTTAGCGGGAGCTACGCAGGTAGCCATTATCACCACAAAGGAATGCTGTGAGGACCTTGATGAAAACGGATATATGAAGAAATTTATAGGAACCGGTCCTTATACATATGTTGAATGGGTACAGGGACAGTACATTTTGCTCACGAGGTTCGATGATTACGTTCCATATTATCCTGCTGGAGTAAGTGACGAGGTTATGGACGGCTGGGCAGGTTACAAGCACGCATACACAAAGAATTTGAAGTTCTGGTATGTACCGGAGAGCTCAACAATTGTGGCCGGACTGCAGACAGGACAGTATGATGTGGCAGCAGTTTCCGGTGAGAATATTGCTACAGTTGAAGGAGCAGGACTTTCAGTTGCATCGGAGCAGGGCGGTATTTCCTGTCTTGTATTTAATAAATCTGAAGAGAGTATAGCGAACAATATATACATTCGTAAGGCTGTAAATGCAGCAGTTAACTGTGATGACCTTTTATTATCCGCATATGGTGAATTCTATGACCTTGGCTCATGCTACATGGACAATACCAATGCCTTCTGGTTAACTGATGCCGGCAAGGAAGAATATAATCAGCATGATGCTGATAAGGCTAAGGAATATCTCGAGCAGGCAGGATATAACGGTGAGACCTTTACCATTCTTGCACCGACACTTAACCATTATGATAATATCGGACTTGTTATGGAGCAGGAGCTTGAAGAGATAGGAATGAATGTTGAGGTGACTACCTGTGACTGGGCTACATTTACTCAGCTTAGAACAGATAAGACCTGCTTTGATTTGTATGTAACATCCTTTGCAACAGTACCTATTCCGACACTTAAGTCGTTTTTCGGAGCATCATATCCTGGCTGGACAGACGATGAGCATCTCACAGAGCTTCTGTCTGAATTCAATGCTGCCACAACAAAGGAGGCTGCTTTGGAGAAATGGATTGAGATTCAGGGATATTGCTGGGATTATCTTCCTTGTATTGTTCCGGGCCACTATGGTTCCGCAGTTGCATACAATCCTAATGTGAAGGGACTTTATCTCGGAAACGGAATGTATTACTGGAATGCTTATATCGTAGAAGAATAAATAACAGATTAGAGAGTTGATTTAATCATGAACATCGGTGATGGGTCAGTGCTTATGACAGCCGATGTTGGATAAGAAAGGGACTGGATATGAAAAAATATATTATTAAAAGAATACTTTCAATCATTCCGGTGCTGTTCGTTGTATCCATAGAT